>JAYTXB010000878.1:0-13089 GCA_043743205.1 Schlesneria sp. | reverse complement strand
CCGCTCCCCATCCCACCGTCCCATCGACATCGGCATCCCTCCCGGCTCGCCCCCAAAACCAACGCGGCGTAGATTAGTGACTCGCCCGCCAAAGGGAAGCGTTTTTCAACAGGCTGTTAGGGCACATCTTTCCGCCGTTCTACATTCCTAGGGCAGCGCTCACGTTGTTCGCTGGTCCTAGGCTGATCTCCGAGGCCCCGTTGGGGCGAAGACAACTTCAACCCTCGAATAGCACACCCTCCCTCGCTGACGCTGCGTGTGACTGAGGATGCTGACGCGACGAAACTCACGTCAGCGAGCGGACGCTCTTGACCAGTTCGTCGTCTTCAAACGGCTTCGTCAGATAGAGGTCGGCCCCCTGCTTCATCCCCCAAAACTTGTCACTCACTTGGTTCTTGCTGCTGAGAAGAATGATCTTGATGTCTTTGGTCGCGGGGTCTTGCTTGAGCTGTCGGCAGACCTGATAGCCGTTCTGCTTGGGCAGGATGATGTCCAGCACGATGACATCGGGCTGCTTTAGTTGGACCGACTTCAAACACTCTTCCGCATCGGCGACGGAAGTGACTCGAAAGCCCGAGGCGGACAGGGCGTGAACCGCCAGTTCGCGATCGGTATTGCTGTCATCGACGACTAAGACTGAATTACCGGCCATGTGAAACGCTCCTCAATGGGGACAGTGGTACGAACGATCAAAACCAACCGGCGTCGGAGAGGGCGCGTCTACCGAGGCGGCCAAAACTTCAACAAGTCATGAACGGGATCAATTGCGACAGGCAGTCGGTTGCGACAAGAAACGTTTCACTGCCGCCACCATCTCTTTGGCTTCGCACGGTTTCGTCAGATAGACCGACGAACCGGCTTGGTAACCGCGCACCTGATCGAAGAAGCCGTCATTGCCCGACAGCATCACGATCGGCGTTTTGGCAGTGACAGGGGCGGCACGCAGTCGCTTGCACGTCTCGTAACCGTCGAGGCCCGGCATCCGGACATCGAGTAGGATCAAGTTCGGTCGTTCGCGCAGGGCGAGATCGAATCCCGCCTCACCACTGTCGGCGGTCAGGACGCGATAGCCATGTCGTTCGAGAACCGAAGCGGCAACGCGCCGAATCGTCGGGCTATCGTCCACGATCAGCACCGTCTCGATCGACGAGACATCCGCTGGAGCACCCCACGATAACTGGGGCGGAGATTTTGGGAATCATCACGAAGTGGTGCTGACACGCCGGACAAGCGCGCGTCTGACCAAGTGCCGTGTGGCGAGCGAGCAGCAGGACATCGCAGGCCGGACACGAAACTGGAAACTCATCGTCCTCCATCGCCGAGGCGGGAGCCGCTGTCGGTGCGAGCGACGGAAAGGCTCGATTGAGGAGTGCATTGGGAACGCGAGGACTCGTACTGACCTTGGCCGCGACGGGCATCTCCACCGTATCGCGGGCGGCCATCTCACTCGTGTGAGAAGTCTTCGCGGAGGTCGCCCCTTCACCGGTGAGAGCACCACACCACTCAAGTCCTGCCGCTGCCGAGGCCGCGTATTCGGGGAACTCGATTAACTTGCGCCGGTAAACCTGCGACTTCGCGGGCGACTCTGCAACCCAACTCAGCCACAACTCGGGATTTGTAGAGTCTGTTTCAGTCGCCTTCTCAAGGTGCAACCGCGCGAGTAATCGGTTGCCCGCTCGCGCCGCTTGAATCCCCTTCTGAACCAACTCACCAACGACTGAAGCCACCATGTGTTTCTCCTCGCGGTCCCCGCTGGCCATCACTTCCACTCGCCTTCGTGCTGGTTAGCACGTCTGCGGAAGCCGATTAGCATGAAAGGGACTCGTCCAACACTGCGGCAAAAGTAAGCCGCGTGCCGTAGGAGAAACTGCTCAGCAAATAGAACGCAACTCGTTATGTCGATCACGAGTTGAAACTTCTGGGCGTGTGGAGAACCACGTTGCCTCTCGTCACCAAAGTCCCGCTGATGATGCCGCAAGTCAACGTGGAGGCGCGAGGTCATGCACCGGACATTGGCTCACTCTTCACGTTCTGCACCGCGCGAACGCGCCGGTGATACGCGAACTCGCGCGAGAGGTGCTTGAGTGGGACGTGTTCCCACGTCCATTCTTCACCGAGCCACGGCAACGTCACGCCATAGAGAATGTCGAACCGATCGACCTCATGGCCCTCGGCATCGAGTTGCAACTTCTCGATGTCTGTGATGAGCGTCACCACGCCGGGGAGTCGTTGCAGGTAGTCGAGATGACTTTCAATCAGGTCACGCGCGTAGTCGTCGATCTCCTGCTCGGGGCGCGGTGCCGCCTTCGACAGATACAGTGCCGGGATGTACGGAAGCTGTGACAGCAGATTGACCGAGGCGACGAAATCGACCTCTTCGTCGTCGCAGAACAACTGTGGCTTCGACCTCGGCAGCGGAGCGTGTGGGGCGTGTGCGATGCGGGCGAGTTCCACCACTGTCTCCGAGACATCGGCCCGGACCAGTCGCACGTTGCGGTAACGGAGGGCCGTCAGATAGGCCCGCAAGGGATGCACAACATCGACCAGAATCACTTCGCGAAACGTGCTGGCCAAGTCCGCCAGCGGCACGTCGAGCAGCAACCCCGATCCGAGAATGACTGCCTTCCGTCGTTGCGGACAGTCCAGCGATGCGGCTCGAATCACCGCCTGCGTGCGCTGGAGATGCGTTTGCCACGCGCGACGACACTGTCGGTGACGCACCTTGATTCCCAACTGCCCTCGCAAATACCCGAGCCGCCGCATCGCGAACGAACAGGGCGTCAGCAGGTACTCGGCCAATTCCAGAATCATGTCCGACTCCACTCTGATCAGGACCGGCACATCAATTCCGACTGTGATTGATGCGCCGGTCCTAATCTCGACTTTTGCCACCTTTGGAGTGCGGGGATTGATCCCCGCTTTCCTTTCTCGGCTTCTCCCCGCCTTCTGGAATGCCCCAACACGGGCAGTCTTCCAAAAATCCATCCGAAGCGAGAAAGGAAAGCGGCAATCAATTGCCGCAGTCCAAATGAGATGGCAAAAGTCGAGCTAAGGTCACACTGTTTGTCGCGTCGCCTACAGTCGTCTTGTCGCTCCGCCGACAAGAGGTCCCGTCGGCGGAGCGACGGGACGACAGTAGACGCCTGAGTCATTTTTGATTGCGTGAGAGGCAGAAGACTTCCGATCTCGACCGCGATGCTAATCCTCACGCAGATGGACTCGCGATACTGCCGTTGCCAGCTCTCATTCCGAACACTTCATCTCGCTTGATGACAGTCTCGGGTTTGACCATCACACCGATCGGGATTTCTGTAAACGCGATCACGGTGAGGCTTGGATACGCGCGCAATACGAACTGACGGAACATCCGTCGCAGTTGCGACTCGACAACCATCGCCACGTCCACACCCTTTTGATTGGCGGCCTGAAGGGCGGTCCCCAATTGAAACAGCAAGGCCTCGTGAGCCTCGTTCGAGATGGTCAATTTCTTGTCCTGCACGCTCCGCTTCAGCTCGAATTCCAAACCCGGATCGAGTGCGATCACGTGCATCTGACCTTCGGCATCAATGAACGGCTCGCAGAAAGAACGGGCCAGATAGGCTCGCGCCCGCTCGGCCAGTTCCGCAGGGTCTTTAATCGTCTGAGCATTGTGAGCCAGGCATTCGAGAATCCGCGTCAGATTGGTGATCGGAATTTGTTCCTCTAACAGTATTGAAAGGACGCGATGAATGGTCCCCACCGACAGCAGGTTGGGGACCAGTTCGTCGATCACGGCACTGGCAGTGGTCCGCGCTTTCTCGATCAGTTGAGCGAGGTCTTCGCGGCTGAGCAGATCCCCGGCGTGACGCCTCAGCACTTCACGCAGGTGTGTGAGGAGGACATCCGGCGCACCGACGACAGTGCAACCAGCCATCTCCGCCTGACCACGATCATTTTCAGAAATCCATCTGGCAGGATATCCAAACGTGGGGTCCGTGGTGTCAAGCCCCTTCACAGGGATGCGGCCTCCCGTCGGATTGATCGCCAACGCTTGCCCGAGGTACAGGCGACCGCGCGATCGTTCCTCACCGGCCACGAGAATGCGGTACTCCTCGTCATCCAGCTTCGAGTTGTCGCGAATGCGCACACGCGGAATCCACAAGCCGAAACGCTTGCCAACATCCTTGCGCATCGTGGCGATCCGGTGCGTCATCGCCACATCTCGCTTGGGATCGACGAGGACCATCAAGCCGCGTCCGATCTCAATACATGCTCGATCCGTTTCCAAAAACTCGTCGAGATGCTCTTCCATCACACTGCGCGGAACAACGGGGCGTTCGAGAACTTTGGTCTCGGCCGCCGCCGCGAGTGCCGCCGGAGACAACTGGCGAGAGGCGTAGTAGAGCACCGCCGCAATTACCAGAAACGGAATCGAAGGCATTCCTGGCGCGAGAGCCAGCAGCCCGAGTAACCCCGCACCGATTTGCAGCGGCTGTGGCTTCGAGAAGAACTGCGTCCCCAATTCGGAACCGAGACCAATCTGATTCGACGACTTTGTCACGAGCATACCGGCGGCCGTCGCAATGATGAGCGCCGGGATTTGCGAGATCAGACCATCACCCACCGTCAGGACCGAATAGACTTTCAAGGCCTGCACCGCAGGCATCCCGTTCATCAGACCAATCACAATCCCGCCAATGAGGTTGATGCCGGTGATGATGAGGCCCGCTACGGCATCGCCGCGCACAAACTTACTCGCACCGTCCATCGAACCAAAGAACTCGGCCTCTTGCAGCAGCGCGGCTCGTCGCCGTTTGGCTTCGACATCATCGATCGCATTCGCATTGCGATCTGCGTCGATCGCCATCTGGCGGCCCGGCATGGCGTCCAACACGAATCTCGCGCTGATCTCCGAGATGCGCGTCGCACCTTTCGTGATGACGACGAATTGAATGATGACCAGAATCAGGAAGACCACCAACCCAACGACAAGGTTCCCGCCGACCACGAAATTCCCGAAGGCCTCGACAAGCTGTCCGGCATTCGCCTGTGAGAGAATCAATCGTGTGGTGGCCACGTTCAACGACAGTCGCGCCAACGTGAGTAACAACAACGCCGACGGGAATACCGACAGCTCCAGTGGCGAGCCGACGCCCAACGTCACCAACAACAGCAAGATCGTGGAACTCAAACTGAGCGTCAGCAACACGTCGAGTACTGCGGTCGGTAGCGGCACGATCAACACGCCAAGCAACGCCATGACTGCGAGCGGAAAAATCAGCTCGCTACGTTGGTTTGCGGTGAGCGGCGGTGCAGTCGCAATCGACATGGTTCGACATCCTCATTCGTTTCGGCAATCGCCGATCAACTCGCAGGCTTCGCGTTACACACTCGTTCCGCGCAGCGAGGTCACATAGTTCAAGACCTCACTCACGGCGAGATACAACGCTTGCGGAATTTCCTGTCCAATACGGACCGTCTTATAGAGTGCTTGAGCGAGCGGCTTGCGCTGGATCACCGGGATGCCATGACGCCGCGCTCGTGCCATGATGAGCAACGCCAACTGGTCGCGTCCCTTCGCAATGACGATTGGCGCTGGCGTTTCCCCCGGCACAAATCGGAGTGCCACGGCGTAGTGGGTTGGATTGTTAATGACCGTCGTCGCCTTGGGAACGTCCTCCAACATGCGGACCTGCATCGCAATTTCGCGTGCTCGTTGCTTCCGCTTGGCGACCAGCAGTGGATCGCCTTCTTGTTCCTTGTGCTCTTGCTTCGCGTCTTCGCGAGACATCATCAATTTCTTCTCGTTGCGGAACCATTGCACTCCATAGTCGGCGGCTCCCACCAGAAACATCAGCGCGGTGGTGGAGACGAGCAGGTTGGCTCCGATGTCCCACGCAATCGTCACGATCGTGGTGAGGTCTTGTTCCGCGAGCGTGATGATCTGTCCCACGCGATCGCTGAGTGTCCACCAGACGAGAACCGCGATGAGCGTGAGCTTCGCCAGCGAATAGCCGCCGCGCAGCAGCCCCTCCGTCGATAACAGTCTCTGCCAGTTCTCGGAGGGATTGAGCTTCTCCCATTTCGGGCCAAGCGATTCGGTGTTGAGATGCAGGCCCGCTTGTCCGAGATTTGAAGCGACTCCCACCACGAACAGCCCTGCCATTAAAGCCCCCGCCAGTTGCAGCCCGCGACCGAACAACTCCACGAACATCGACTGCGCTTCGTCGACACTCATTTCAACGCGGGCCGACATCACGTGAGTCTTCAGATCGTGGCTCAGCCCCTGCGCCAGCGCGAGACCACCCCACCACAGTCCGAGCGCACTCGCGAACAACAGTAGACCGCTGTTCAACTCTTGGCTGTAGGCGAACTGCCCCTGCGCCCGCGCATCATCGCGCCGACGCTGCGTGGGGAGAAAGGTATTTTCGTTGTCGTGCCCATCCGCCATCGTTCACCGACCGATCAACAACCCAGAGTACCGTTGCAGAATAATATTCATGCGCGGGGCGAGGTCCGGCCACAGCGCCCACGTCGAAACCAGTCCAACCAGAATTCGGAGCGCGAAGCCGAACGACATCAAGTTCAACTGCGGAGCCGCCTTCGCCATGACCCCCAACACCAGCGACGTGATAAACAGGCAGCACGCGATCGGCGCGGCCAAGATCACGCCCCATTCCGTCGCCGCCGCCATCGCACTCAGCGATGGCCCGACCGGAATTGTCATAAATGGGCCGCCGATTGGCTGCTTCGCAAACGAAGCGTGCAGTGCCGCCAGAAAGACGTGATGAATGTTCTGCGTGAAGAACAGCATCACGCCGAACAATTCAAATATCTCCGCCATGATCGTCGTGACCTGCGGTCGAGTCGGATCGGTGATTGTCCCGAGTGTCAGTCCCATCTCCTGACTGATATAGGCTCCCGCGACGTGGAATGGTACGAGAAACAACCCAAACACAAATCCCAACGCGGAACCAACGATGACTTCGCGACCGATCGCCAATGCAAACGCCATCCACGGCTGACTCTGCATGGCAATGACAATATTGACGGAGAATGACCCCGACTCGATAAACCAAAAGCAAGTCAGCGCCAGTGCCACTCCCGCCTTCGCCATCCCCGGCACGAATCGCCCACCGAAATACGGAATCGTCGCCATAAATGCCGAGACGCGAGCCAGAATCAGCCCGAAGGTAATTAACCAAGTCTCTAGCAGGCCATCCATCTCACCACTCCACTCAGAAAAACGCCCTGCAACGACCGACTCATTACGATTCAGTGCCCCACTTGAGCCGCTCGGGAAAACATCTGTACGGTGAAATAAATTGACATTTGCAACAGCCACGGCATCGTCACCACGAACAGTCCGGCTAAGGCGACGATGCGTGGTGCAAAGCTGAGAGTTTGCTCCTGAATATTGGTCACTGCCTGAAAGATGCTCACGGCCAGACCAACGATCAGGCTCACGGCCAATGCCGGGAGCGTGAGTAGCACGGCGTGGAAATAGAATTCGCGTCCAATGGCGACGGCATCGAGTTCGGTCATCGTGTGTGTCCTTGTGAGCGTCGGAGCGGTACGAAGCGACGAGTCTGGAATGCTTACTTCCGTAAGCGTCTTGGCCCGCTCTATCCAAAGCTCTGATTGATCGACAGCGAAACCAAATGCCAGCCGTCAGCCAACACAAACAGCAATACTTTGAACGGAGTGGAGACAATCACAGGCGGCATCATCATCATCCCCATCGACATCAACACCGTGGAGACGACGATATCGACAAGTAAAAACGGAATATAGATACAGAACCCCATCAGAAAAGCGGTCTTCAGTTCACTAATAATAAATGCTGGTATTAAAACGGTGATCGGAGTATCACTCGGAGACTGAATCGGCCCCGCCTTGGACATGTGTGCGAACAAAGCCAAGTCGTGCTTGCGAGTTTGTCGCAGCATAAAGCTCTTGTGGATTTCGGCTCCTCGGCGAAAGGCATCGAGTCCAGAGATGTTCCCATTCAAGTACGGCAGCACGGCTTGGTCGTTCAATTTGCTCAGTGTCGGCTCCATCACGAACACGGTCAGAAAGAGTGCCAGCCCGACCAAGACGGAGTTGGGCGGGATTTCTTGTGTCGAAAGTCCGCGTCGCACGAAGGACAACACGATCGTGATGCGTGTGAAGCATGTCAGACTGGCCAGCGCGGCCGGGAGCAGTACGAGACTTCCCAGAAACAACGCCATTTGAAGAGGAGGCGATAGGTGCTGTAAGAAGTTCGACTCGGCAAGGCGTTCGGCGACCTGATCGATATTCGACATGGCTCAATCCTTTGAGCGGACAAGTGCGGTGTTGAGTCAGGTCTTGGAGTGAATCACGCTGTGGGTTGGCGAGTAACCAAGAATTGTTGTGGCTCGACAACGAGCGGTGTTGCCACGTGAGACAGCGGTTCGTCGAGCACATCTTTGAACGAGACAGGCAGCGCGAGGAGCGACTTCAACCCGGTGGCATCTGTCCCGGCGATCAGTTGCGTATCACCGATTTTCACCAGATACAGCACCGCGCGATTGCCGAGGGCAACCGTCCCTTCAATTTGCATCGGTTGCCCGGTGGTGTTGGTCAATTGCAGACGCATCAGCCACGGTTTTCCAAACCAGAGCGTGCCGACACACAGTGCCAGCACAACAACGGTCCCGATCACCAATCGCAACAACATGGCACCCGTGTCGGGGGGCGCGGGCCATTGCGGCTTGTAGGTCAGTTCGGAATCGCGATCGTGTGCGGGAGTCGCGGTCGTGCCCCCGAGTGCGCTGGTCTCGCCCGGAGACTCCTCTAATCCTGCCAGTCGGATCGAAGGCTCTTCGGCATGTGTTACGACGGTCAGGCACGCCAGCAGTGTGAGGCTGGTCCAGAGTAAGACTCGCATCGTTCGAAACATGGCGACCGGCTTCCTTGGCAGAGAGTCCAACGTTCAGTGTGCCGCTCCAATGATCTCAGTAATGCGGATCGCGAACTGATCATTGACGACGACGACTTCTCCACGAGCGACACGCACGTCTTGCACGATCAGATCGACTGGCTCTGAGACGAGTCGATTCAATTCCACAACGGAACCGATGTCCAGATTGAGCATGTCTTCCACGGACAACGTAGCGCGACCCAACACCGCTTCTGCAGCCAGACGGACTCCGTACAAGTGATCGAGAGACTTCCCAGACGCTCCCTTGTGCGGTGTGAGCTGTGCGAACGCGGGTGCCTTTGCCGCCACTGCGACCGAGTCGCTTTCATCCGAGTGAAGTTCCCGCTCCACCTCCGCCATCACGGCGTCTAATGTTTCTGTCATGGCTCTTTCTCAATTCCACAGGTCTTCACCGTTCACTGCCGGTCGAATTGCTCTACGCGACTTCCAGCGCACGCTGACGCCGACGAACTTCAGAATCAATCACATAGGCTTGTCGTTGACCGACTTGCCCCGGCCAGCCCCAAAAGCGGGGTTCGTTAGCAATGGTGGCTTGGAGCGGGTCGCTCACACGCTGATCGAGGACCACGAGATCGCCGACACGCAGATTGGCCAATTGAGGGGCCGAGAGTTGTACGCTTCCCAATCGAATGGTCACCTCGGTGTTCATGCTGCGAACCAACGACTCCAACTGCACTCGCGTCGAGGTGTCTGGAGCCGCATTGCGAGTGCGCCGCGTGGTTCCGAACAGAGTCATTACGAACTCACCGGGTAGCATCCAACAACAGGCCGTCGTCCCCACCGGGGTTTCCAGACGGATGCGGCAAATGGCAATCGGCTCTGAAGGCTTGAACGTCTTAGTGCGACGCAGTAGCGACTCACGATCCGCCGTTTGAAGAGTGATGTGGCTGGTCTCGTCGATCCACGAGTCCACGAGTCCGCTGAGAATCGTGGATATCAGAAACTCCCCGACAGAAATCTCGGCAGGTGAAAGATCTCGTTCAGCGGGAAGTTCGGTCGAGGTCTCACCCAACAGATTGCCGATCATCGACACGGCGAATGGATTGGGGATCGCCAGGATGGAGCGTGCGTCGCAATTCGCCAGCGAGACTTGATACGCGAGCGTGCGATCGGGCCAATCTTTGAGCGAGTCCACCGGCCAACCGGTCGCACAATTTTCAAAAGAGACTTTAACCGGCAACGACAATCCCGTGAACACTTCCGAGAGAAACGAACCCGCCTGCCGAAGCCACTGGGTGAGCTTCGCCTGATGGTCCGGATGCAACCCCGGTGGCCGCGTGAAGTCGTGCTTGGGAATGGTCATTGATAGTGGAACTCTTCAAACAAAATGTCCTGCAATCGTTCACGACCGTCGGTGAAGAGCAGTGAATTAAAGTTGTCCTGAATTTCGCGTCGCAGTCGATTAACTCCGACTTTGCCTCGAATGTCCTCCGGAGTTTTGTCCGCAATGTGAGCGGCCAACCATGTCATGAGGATTGGCTTTCGAGAAGCGATCGCCGCCTTGACCTCCTCCTCATCTTCCGGAGCGGTCTGCACGGTGACTTCGAGCGTCAGGTACTTGGCCAACAACGGCTCGTTGACATTGGCGACGATCAACCCAAACGGAACGAAACAGGGACCGTCATGTACGGCACCTTCATCACTCTTGGCATCAGTGGCTCCATGTCCGTCCTTACCGTGAGCGTCTTTTTTCGCGTGGTCATCCTTCTTCGCTGCAGGCTTCGCATCTTTCTTGGCTGTGGCCGGTTTGTCATGCGAGCCCGCTTCGGGAGTAGCAGCATGCCCAGTCACAGATTCAGCAGATTCCTTGGCTGCACCGCCACTCAGTATCTGCGGAATGGCGACCCCTGCTGCGGCCGACGCGAGGCCGACACCCCCCAATAAAGCCATCTTCTTTAAGTTCATGACTCACGGCCTAACAAACGGACTGCTCAGCAAACCGGGAAAGAGAGTTTCGTGATCTCACCAAACCGATCCGAAGACGGACCGACTTTATTGCATGGTCAATCGGTTCATCATCGGCCAGCCGATGTCAAACCTTGAGGATTTCGGTGACTTTTCCGATTCGCGATCTTGGGGATGCAGCCCGCGACCAGAGCAGGCCCGCAAAGTTTGCTTCACACCGTATCTGTGGCAAGCCTCGACTTTGAGGTCGGTCCCGCGCCGTCAAATTGAGAGCGGACGCGAACAAACGGGTTCCCTCACGCGGTCAGGCATGACGGGTTGCTGCACAACGCGAGCGCGAGTCATGGAATGACTCGCCTAAGAATTTCAGTCATTCCATGACTGAGATTCTCTCCGCCCAACAAACCGGTCAATGCCCACCGTCAGAAGCCGAATCGCACTTGTGCCGAGGCGTCGCTGCCAAACAGCGGACTCTCGGCAAGGAGGCACTCTCAGCGCGAGGCCAAGGCTTGGCGGCGATCACTCCATCCAAACTAGCGAGCCTTCTTTATCGAGACTGCGGATGGCGTCGGCAATCTCGCGACGAGCCGGATCCGCTTTGGCAGTCGGGACCGTTCCGAGCAGTTCCATTTCCTCGGTCAACATCCCGCGCACACGTTCGGACAAGTTCCTCATCACCTTCTCTCGAAGGTCTTCTGGAGCGGTTTTTATCGCGAGAGCCACCGTCTTTTGTTCGAGCTGCGAGAGTATTTTCTGAACCGAACGGTCTTCGATCCGCATCAAATCTGCGTAATCGTACATCGCGTCGTCAATCTGCTTGGACAACTCGGGATCGTGCTCGCTCAGCACCTCGATCAATCGAATTCGCTCTTCTCGTTCGAGCTTCTGAAGAAGGTTCAGCAGATTACTAAAACGCGAGTCGGCTTGACTGGCAACTGCCGGATCGACATGGCGACAACCATTCGCAATCGATCGCAGCACACTCTGTACGACAACGGGATTGATCTGCGTTTTGTCAGCCATCAACACGAATGTCTGCTGACGAATCTCCGTTGGAAGTTGCCCCAGCACCCGGCTGGAGACCTCCGCCGTAAGTTGCTTCAGCACGAGAGCCATCACGCGCGGAGACTCACGCATGAGAACGGTAGCCATCACTGCCGCCGATACGGACTGCAACTCCTGCAATGGCTCGCTGCCGGACGTGTCTGTTGAGGTCGTATTCTCAACGGGGGTGGCTGCTTCTAGAGGAGCGGGCTGTGCGGAAGACTGGGAAGGATCGACTGCGACCTTGGGATGTCGTGGTGACACCGCCTCACTCCACCGCGTCGCTTCATCCACGGTTGCTTGGATATCTTGCTGAAGCTCACGAAATTCTTGAAGCACTTGCTCGGAAAGGACCGCGAAGTCTGGGCGTTTCGCCAGAGTGTCCATCACAGAACGGAGCTTGCTCGCTTGTTCGGGACCAAAACTCTCCAAGACCTTAGCCAACGACGACGGCGCGAGCCGTTTGAGCAGCAGCGCGGCTTTGTCGAAATTGCTGGGTGGTTTCAGGGTGGCTTTCAACACAGTCCCCTTGGTCGGGAGTTCGCCGGTGGCGAATAGTCTCAGTTCACGAATCAAGCGACCGGGCCGATTCGTGAACTCGAATCGGAACACTGACAGAGGGGAGTTCTCGCCTCTCCATGCAATCAAGTCGGGAGCAAAGCGGGGGAGGTTTACCATCCTCGTTTGTTCGCGGGAAGACCGTGTTGCCCGGACGGCGGCGACGCGGCGACCCGACACAATCGCTCATCGGTGGTCACGCAATCGAAGTTGTCCTTCGGTGTTTGTGCTCCAGCGGTCGTTGCGCGGGATCTTGGCGATCAATTCACCGAGGCGGTGCTTGCCGAGGTCAGCTCGGCCGCAGTTCTTACGGAGCGCACCCTTGAGTCGCGGGTTGTCACACTCCACTGCCACCATCGCGTCATCCACGTCCTTGTCGATGGAGCGACAGGACGACAGTTCGCTTTGCGACAATCCGCGTGGTTCGTAACGCAGGCTTGCATCCTAGACATCGCACCGTATCGTTTTGCCGCGACCCTTCCCTTCCCCTCGTTTTGGGAGACTCCCCCATGCCCAGCCTTGCCAGCTTAGAACAGATTGAACTGACGGAACTCGCGATCGCGGTGGATGACGGACGAGTCGCAGGTGACTCGTTCAAACTTCCCAGTCTCTTGCGAGCGCCGTTAGTCGCCACACTG
>JAYTXB010000877.1:0-3678 GCA_043743205.1 Schlesneria sp. | reverse complement strand
ATGAAGAACCAGAGTCGATACAAGGCTCGCCGCGCTCATGAGAACAATTGCGCCAGTTGTCGATGAGCCCGTCCTTTGACTCTCAAGCAGAACCGAGCCATCTTCGTCTCACGAGGTTCCTCCATTCCATGCCAGCTCACGAACCGATCCCGATCTCACCGATGAATGCAACACGAACGACCGCACTCACAAATCTCGCTGCTCAACCGCGACTCGGCCTTCCCAATCTGGGCTTGGGAGTGGGACTGCGCGCTGTTCACTTTGACCACATTTTGCGTGAGCGTCCGGCCGTCGATTGGTTCGAGGTCATCTCCGAAAACTTCATGAACTCGCGCGGCCGTCCGCGTCACATCCTCGATCAGATCGCGGAGCAATACCCGATCGTCATGCACGGTGTCTCGTTGTCGATTGGCAGCACCGACCCACTCAACTTCGAGTACCTCCGCCGATTGAAGTCACTCGCGGCGGCGACGCGCGCGGTGTGGGTCTCGGATCACGTCTGCTGGACGGGCGTGGCGGGACTCAACACGCACGACTTGTTGCCGCTCCCCTATAACGAGCCGACGTTGAAGCACGTGGTCGAGCGAGTGCGGATCGTGCAGGACTTCCTCGAACGACCGCTCGTGCTGGAGAACCCGAGCAGCTACGTCACGTTCGCGGACTCGACGATGAGCGAGTGGGAGTTCGTGGCGCGACTGGCCGGCGAGACCGACTGCGGGCTGTTGCTCGATGTGAACAACGTCTACGTCTCGGCCTTCAATCACGATTTCGATCCGGTCGATTTTTTGAGAGCCTTGCCGCACGAGCGTGTCGTGCAAGTCCATCTCGCGGGACACGCCGACTGCGGCACGCACTACATCGACACGCACGATGGCCCGGTCATTGATCCCGTTTGGGAGCTGTACCGCATCACTCACGAGTTGACGGGAGGAGTCTCCACGCTGCTCGAATGGGACGCCAACATCCCCGAGTTCCCCGTCGTTCACGCGGAGGTCTTGCGTGCAAAACGGTTCCTCGACACGACGCCATCACACGTGTTTCCGTCGAGCCACTTCGAGCAGAGCAGGGGGGAGCCTCGGGTGGTCACGACGGCGAGTGGACTGCATCCTCACCCCAGCCACCTCATCCAAGCGGAGGCGGAATGACCGAGTTGAACCAACTCCAACGCTGGATGCAGTCGGTCATCACGCACCCGACTGGAATCGAATTGGGCCTGGCGAGTGACTCGTCGCGCGCGGTCTTCGATCTCACGGCCAACCGACTCGATGAAGTCATCCTGCCATCGCAACGACTCAGCAGCGCCGATCGCTTGCGCGTGTACGGCAACGCCTACTTCGCTCGGCTGTTGGAATGTCTGCGAGCCGAGTTCCCCACGATGGTGCAGGCCCTCGGTGAGGAAGCCTTCAACGGGCTGGCATTCGGCTACCTGTTGAAGCATCCGTCGCAGAGCAACACGCTCACACACTTGGCTGCCACGCTACCGGAGTACTTGGAGCAAACCCGCCCGCCGCGCGCGTTGATGGAAGACAACAACTCACCGCTCGACTTCGCCGACTTTCTCATCGACCTCGCGCGACTCGAACGCACTTACAGCGAAGTCTTCGACGGCTCCGGCCCCGAGCCAATGCCCGTTGACGATCGTCACGCCATGCCGTGCTCGGTCCAGCCTGCGGATTTGGTCGGCGTGACTCCCGAACAGTTCATTGCCGCGCGACTCGTGCTGCACGACTGTGTGCGACTGTTGTCGTTGCGATTCCCGGTCCACGAGTACGTCACCGCCGCGCGGCACAACGCCGATGCGACCTTTCCCGAAGCACGGCCGACGCTGCTCGTGGTAACTCGTCGCGACTTCCTCGTCCGACGATTTGAAGTCACGCCGATCCAGTTCGCGCTGCTGTCCGCTCTCGAACGCGGCGACTCCGTGGGGGAGGCACTCCTCGCCGCACACGCTGCTCAACCGAGCGACCACGCGGACCTCACGCAACTCGCGGCCGATCTCCGCCAATGGTTCTTCGAGTGGACCGCCGCGCCGCTGTTTCAACGTGTGGAGTTCGATCTCTCATGAAGAAACCCTCATGAGTTGGCCTGAGTGCAGGCGTTCAAACTCACTCGAAGGGTGCAGTCACCAATTGGTGGTCCTAGTCGCGAAGCGACGGCAGCGAATAGCCGTGGGTATTCACCCACGGAACGGAAGACCGTTACGACAGGGAGCCGCGAAGCGGCGGCAGAAAGATGTTTCCATGCTCGGTACTGCTGTCGCCGCTTTGCGGCTCACCCGTTCCCGCTTTCCCTACTGCGGGCTCACGCCCGCAGCTATTGGCTGGCATCGCTTCGCGATTCAAATCCGTTGGAATCTGACCACCAATTGACGACTACACCCTCACTCGAAGATCGCCGCGACGCTGAGATCAAAACCGGGGAGCATCGTGAGAGAATAGGTGTCGCTGGTGGCGAGGGTCTGTTCGGCCCAGAGGCCGCTCATCTGGCGCAACACCAAGATTTCCTTGCGGGCGGGGTGAACGATCCAATACTCGCGCACGCCGAACGCGAGGTACTCGTCACGTTTCTCGGTGTAGTCGCGGACCTCCGAGCCGGATGAGACGACTTCGATTACCAGCTCCGGAATCCACTCCGACCAGACGGCATTCGAGTCCTGATACGGTGGCTCGGTGAGGTACACGGCCAAATCGGGATGCCGCTCCGAGTCATACTGCGCGACGGGCAGCTTGCACTCGCCACCTCCCGCGATGCCCCAGATGCGGCCGGGGTGTCGGAGATCGAACGCGGCGAACTGGCGTCGCAACAGGTTGATGATTCGGAAATGCCACGGCAGCGGAACTTCACTCACGATGATGACTCCTCTTCCCAGTTCGACGTGAATTCCTTCCACGACTTCGGCTTCATCAAAGTCGTCGAGTGTCATCTGTCGGCCGTGATCGAGCGGGCCGATGCGAGTGGCGGTCAGTGTCATGGATCGTTCCTGTGATTCGAGCTTGAACTGCGGCGAGCAGTCTAATGCAAGTGGCCGGCGAGTGACGAGCCGCTCGGGTGAGACGTGGCGTTTGCCGCGTCAGAGTCGCAGCCCGTTGGGGCTGGGTGTTGTTGTGGGCACCGTCACCCGGTTGTCGGTTCCAACCGAGCAACTTTCCAACCCCCGGATCATCGAGTGGCCGTGGCTGGAGCCGCTTTGAGCGAAGCCACGGAACCTCTGATCAACAGCAAACTGGGGCATCGCGAAGTCGCTCCTGCCTCGGCCACCCAGCCGGAATGCGTTTGATGTCTCACATTCAGCGATTGATGAAGACTTGAATGAGTTTGATGAAGACTTTAGTGCGATTGATCTCACATGGAATGCGTTTGATGTCGTCCGGAATGAGATTGAGGAAGCCCGGAGTCTGTTTGAGGTGACTCTGAACGCGATTGAGGAAGCATTGCATTGATTTGACGTGACACGGACGCCCATTGTTTTGCCAATTCACGCACAAAACGTCAAAACAATTTTGTATGAAGCATCATCCAGCACGACGGAGGCCAACTCCAGCCCGATTACTGCTCCGTCGAGAGTGCTCAATCCGAGAGTAAGGCGAGCGGCAGGTGAAGATTTACCGTAGTCCGGACGCCTACGTCCGGACTTTCTGAGCCGACCGGACGTAGGCGTCCGGTCTACGGCTGGTATGC
>JAYTXB010000876.1:0-5759 GCA_043743205.1 Schlesneria sp. | reverse complement strand
GCGAGAAACATGTTCAACGATTGCCGCACGTGACCGAACGGCTGTCGCGTGATCTTGGCATGTTTGGCGAGTCGCTTTGCCCGCGCACCCGATGCCGTTTTTGAGAGTCGCGAATAGAACTCGTCGCGCTGACGGGCGACCTTCGGCAGCAGCGATGTCAGCGTGACGCTGGAATCATGGCATTCAGGACCATACCCGCTGATGGCCGACGCCATGAGGATCGTCCCACACAAGACGGCCGAAATGTCGAACAGCGTCTCTTCCGGATCGACTCGCTTTTGCGAAGCGGCCCAGTCGAGCAGCGCATCCAGAATCACTTTCCGAACGACGAATCGACGGTAGTTGCCCTTCAAGTCGATTTGATGCGGATCCCACTCTCCGAACAAATAGTTGGTCCGCTTATTCGCGGGGTGAATGTGATCGTGTGACCGGAGGTCAATCGACAATTCATCGAGGTTGTCGAGGTAGAAGTAGGCATCCGCCAGCAAGTCCTGCGGCATCTCGCGAAGCATTTCGAGCACGCGCGTGATGAGGGCGCGATACTTGCCGCTCGACACTCCCGCGCCGCGCAAATAGATCGGCAGTGGGCGAAACCGTTCATGCGCGTACGGCTCCAGTTTGCGGCCGTTCTCCAAGATTGCGATGGGGCGATATCCGACAAAATCGTTGAGCCGGTCGAT
Source organism: Schlesneria sp. (assembly GCA_043743205.1). Classification (GTDB taxonomy): domain Bacteria; phylum Planctomycetota; class Planctomycetia; order Planctomycetales; family Planctomycetaceae; genus Schlesneria. Next base: position 5,079 of record JAYTXB010000876.1, on the reverse strand, counting down.
CGCTCCGGTCAAGACGCGGTCAGCCTCATCCCACGGTCCGCCTTGCTCCAGCACGGCCTCGAACACCTTCGCCAAAAAGTACGAATGATGCAGTTCCTCCGGTTGCAAATGGAATAACAGGTCACGGTGATGCTCGCGGTACAACGGCAACGCTCGGTCGAGCGTCAGGGCGATGACCTGCTCGGCCTGCGTGATGTCCGAGAACGCAGTCGAATTGACGTGCAGTTCCGCTAGCATCTGACGCAACCCGGGCGCGAGTTCCTCAAACGAGAGGCTTTGACGCAGCAGGTCGAGGTTCTTCTGAAACTTCGGGTCGGATCGACCGCCCGAAAAGTTCAAATAGCCGAGTATTTCTTGAGCGATCGCGGCATCGTGCGGACTGAGATTCAATGGACCAACCCTCCTGTAAGACGAGTTCGCTCGCTAGGGAAAAACTCGCTCTGTCCGGCCTGCACCCGTTCAGGCGGAATGGATCACTCCGCATTCCGCCCTATTGAAGACCTCGGGCGGAGAAAAGGATACGGGAGAGAGACCGGGGTTCGCAAACCAGACTTCCAGCAAGACTTGAAATGCGGCACGCGGCGACAACACGCATCGGGGAAAGCCTTCGCGAAACGAGCCGCGCCGCTTGGCGATCAACGATCACGGTGAACTCGCGTCTTGGCCAACAGTCGCTCAGACAACACCGCGCGACCGGCGAACCACAGCTTTTTCCACTTCGGTAGCGAGACGCGACGAGAGAACACGTCGAAGTCGCGACGTTCGATCTCACGCAGCAGGCCACCATAGATGTCGAGCATCGCCCGCAAAATCGGGCGGCCTGGCGGGGCCAGATGGTCGAGCAACTCTTCCCCGCGTGCGTAGTATCTCAGCGCCCGAGCCACCTCAAAGTGCATGAGGTCTCGAAACGCCGCATTGCGAACGCGTGCCTGAAGCTCGGCTGTCGAGTAACCGAATCGCGCGAGGTCTTCGCGCGGCAAGTAGGTTCGCCCGCGATCAGCATCTTCGGCGAGGTCTCGCAAAATGTTCGTCAGTTGCAGCGCGAATCCGCAGTCGATGGCCAGTTGCCTGACCACCGGCGCATCGCGAAAGCCCCAAACGTGAATGCAACACAACCCGACCGCCCCTGCGACGTGATAGCAGTACCGCTCAAGTTCCTCGAACGTCGCGACTTCTACAGGTTGCAAGTCCAGTTCAACGCCGTCAATCACCGCGAAGAGGTACTCCTGAGGAATGCTCGCCCGCACGGACATATCGCTGATGGCTGGCAAGTAGCGAGTGAAGTTGGACAACCCGGCACTTGCGATCGACTTGCCACTCTGAACCTTCCCGTGATCCACATCGGCTGTGGGGGACAAACGAGGAATACCGTTCAAATCAGCTCGAACCAGTTCTCGCCAAGCTGCTAGCTGGCGACGACGCTCTTCCAGCGGAAGGCTTTCGTCGTCGCCAAGGTCATCCGTGATTCGATTGAATGCGTACAAGGCATTCATCGCGCGACGCTGCTCGCTCGGCAACGTCAGGAACGAGAACCGAAAGTTGTGCGCCGTCCGCTGCGTTAGGACACGACAGTCTTCATACGACGAAGCCAAACTGGCAGCAGGGTGCGGCGATGCAGCGATGATTCTCGTCCTGTCTTTCTCGCGGGCCAACGTGCCTCGATAAGCGACACCGCATCAACAACTGGCGGCATCAATCCGATGATCGAGGTGAGCCGGGTGCCGTGATTGATGCACCGGTGTGTGTATAGCAGGCCATCACAAAAAGTAGGATGGACGCCTCGTCCGTCGGGCCGTCTCTCGATCGAAAGTGAGGCGGACAACCGCCCCCATCCGTCATTTGTCAGTTCTCCTTCTCCTGCGGCGTTCGAGCTTCCGCTGATGACACGCCCCGGCATTTCTGAGGTACCGACCAACTGCTACTCTCCGACGCTCATCGGATAACTTGGGCTCGACCACATCTCCTCGACATTGGGTCTCCGGATGCAACGAGCCAGTGGCTCGCTCGCCCAATGGCTCAAACAGATGAATCCGGCCGGTACAAACAATTTTCGCGAGAGGCAGTGATGACGCAGGCCAGCCCGGACTCGACGAGTCGCGATGGAGCAATGACTCGTCAGTTCTGGCCGGGCACGCGTTGGTTCTGGCCGAGTGTGATCGTCTACCTGATTTTACAGGCGGTGCTCGCGGCAGACTGTGCCCGATCTTGGACACCGACGCACGATGAGTTCTGGCACCTGCCAATTGGCCTGCGCATGTGGACTTCGGGACAGTTCGACGACGATGTCATCAACCCGCCACTCGTCCGATTGTGGGCGGCTATTCCGCTCGCACTCGGGGGCGCTCAACCGGGTGATGCGGGTCCGAAGCCCGACGTGGGTGACATTGGCGATGCTTTCTGGGCCGCGAACTCCGATGTGCGATTTTGGTTTCTGTGCGGTCGTCTGATGATCGTTCCGCTCGCGACGCTGACCGGCCTGATCTTGGCTGCATGGGGACGAGCGTGGTACGGCGAACGGGCCGCGTTCCTCAGTGTGCTCTTGTTCTGTTGTTGCCCGACCGTGATCGCCAACGCTGCGATCGTCACGCACGACCTGCCCCTCGCCGCCGCATGGCTCGCCACCCTTTTTACGTTGGTCCGATTTGCGGAGCGGCCAACGTGGCGCACGGCGCTCGTGTTCGGAGCGGTCTTGGGGATCGCTCAACAAACCAAACTGACGGCCCTCGTGCTGGGGCCGCTGAGCGTCGTGGTTTGGTTCATACTGCGCTGGCGGTCAGCGAACCCCAGTGGTTCGGAGTCGATGGCTTCGGGGGGGCGAGAGGGGCTGAAGGAGAAAGAAGAAGCGGAGACCTGCGGTTGGGCGTTTCGGCGGGGTCAGGAGACCCGCGCGGAACTGGCGCGGTACTGGATCGCGGCGATCCTCGTCGCGCTGTTCGCTGTCAACGCGAGTTACCTTTTCCGTGGAACGGGGACCGCGTTGAAAGACATGCCGTTCGCGAGTGGCCGCATGATCGCGATGCAGCGCGCGTTCGCCGTCGTCGGCTGGTCTCCGGTGCCGCTCCCGCGCGACTACATCGCCGCGTTTGATCGGCTAGCTCAAGACCTCGAACGCAAACATCCCGTCTATCTCGACGGAGAATGGCGTGACCGCCCCTTCGCGCGGTACTACGCGGCCGCGCTGAGTTACAAGCTGCCGCTCGCGACGCTGGTACTCATCCTGATTGCGGGTATTGTCGTCGTGTGGCCGCAATCCAACGGACGGAATCGAACGCTCGAATGGAGTGGCTCGCTCAATTGCCGCCGCTCGCTCTGCTTGCTGATCGCTGCCGCCGTGTTGCCCGTGCTGGCGAGTGGCTCGGCGAATCAGATTGGAATTCGATACATCCTGCCGACGCTGCCACTGCTACACCTCTTCGCGGGGCAAGCCGTTGGTGTGTTGAGTGACTCGAAGCGGCGCGTGCTGAGACTGATCGTGTGGACCGCGTTACTCACGGCTCCGCTGGCGTTGAGATTTCATCCGCATCACCTCGCGTACTTCAACGCTCTTGTGGGAGGACCGGCACGCGGCGGTTGGCATCTCGTGGATTCCAACATCGACTGGGGCCAAGACCTGCACGCCCTGAAGGCGTTCCTCGACGAACGCCACGTGAAAGAGATCGGCCTCGCCTACTTCGGCACCGTCGTTCCCGCGCGCATTGGGATCACAGCGCATCCACTGCCATCGCGGTTTCCTCAACCCGGCTGGTACGCGGTGAGCGTCAACTTCGTTCACGGTCGCCCTCACGCGATCCGCGATCAAAATGGCGATCGCACTCAGGTCGGCATCGGTGAGTTCGGCTACTTCCGGTTCTTCGAGCCTGTCGCGCGGATCGGCTACTCGATCGACGTGTATCACCTGACTGACCGCGATGTCGCCCGCTATGGCCACGCACTGCGGCAACTCAATTCCTCCGCCGGCAGACCGTAAGGCGAGCGGCAGGAATTGTCAGACCACGATGTAGGATGGGCACTCTTGCCCGTCCGAATTTCGGTCTTCAAGCCGGGACGGGCAAGAGTGCCCATCCTACAGGGACTTTTCTTCTTGCCGCTCGCCTAAGGATCGGCGTACCAACCACTGGCGGTATTGGCTTCATCCGTGGACCGGCTCTGCCATCCGTGCGATCACCTGCTCTGAAAGAAATCAACCGCACGGATGAAGCACAAAAGGCAGGATCGGGATCACCTCAATTCAGAAGCGTGAAACCACCAGTGGTTGATGCGCCGGCCCTACCGTGCCTCACAACAAACCCGCGTCGTCAACCAGCGGGAACTTCCGTGACGACTTCTGCGTCGAGTTTCCCGCTGTCCGAGGATCGGCACATCAATCACTGGCGCGAGCGGGTTACTCGAACGCCAGTCATTGATGCACCGATCCAGCACGGCGGCGAGTTCCAATCAACGAGCGGCCCCACCTATACTCCCGCCCTCGGGTCTGGAGGGCCTTTCTCTCAACGCAAGGAATGGGTTCGCATCATGCGGAAGTTGCCTTTGTCTCTTCGTGTTTGTTTCGTGAGTCTGCTGTCGCTCAGTCTGGCCTCGTGGTGGCTCATAGCCGAGGAAGCGGGGAAACCGGTGAATCGAGACGCCGTTCAGAAGCAGTTTGATACCGGGAACTTCAAGGTCGCGTTCGACGGCTTTCGCAAGTTGGCTCTCGATCCGAAGACGGATGCAAAACGAGTTGGGGAAGACCTCACGCGGGCCGTGCAGTCGCTGCAACAGCTCGGTCGCAACGATGAGATCGACGAACTGATCGAGGCGTCGGTGAAGGCTCACGACAAAAACTGGCGGCTGCTGCGCGCGGCGGCCCAACAATACGGACAGATGATCGAACACTGGGGCTTTGTCGTCGCGGGCAAGTTCCAGCGCGGATCGCATCGCGGCGGCGGGCAGTACGTGTCGTCGCAGGATCGCGACCGAGTCCGCTCGATGCAGCTTCTTCAGCAGACGGTCCCGTTTGCAGTGAAAGACGACAACAAAGTTGAGGTCGCCCAGTGCTTCCTCGAATTCGCCCGGCAACTCGGGAGCATCGAAGCGTGGCGG
>JAYTXB010000875.1:0-4979 GCA_043743205.1 Schlesneria sp. | reverse complement strand
TAGTATCCATGCACCAGTTCTAGCGCCCCCAAATTTCTTTGCCCAGAGTCAGCCCCTCGAAAAAATCACAGCCTCGGAGAGACAGCGCTACCTTGCCGAATGGGCTTTCGGGCTTGTCACGCTGTTGGGGGACCAGCCATTCGCGACTGCATTCCAAACGATTGCCCAACTCACGCCACATCGCGTTTCAAAATCCCCTTCACGATCTCACCCAGCTGGCCGTCGAGTAGCGTCGCTTCTCCCGTCGGGCGGCGGAACGTGAGCTGTTGAGGATCGAGGCCAAACAGGTGCATCAGCGTCGCGTGGTAGTCGAAGTGATTGACGATGTCCTGCACCGCGTGGACACCGAAATCGTCGGTCGCTCCGTGGACGTGACCACTCTTCACACCACCTCCAGCCAGCCACATCGAGAAGCCATACGTGTTGTGATCGCGGCCGATGTTCTTCTCATTTTGAACGACTGGCAGTCGGCCCATCTCACCGCCCCAGTGGACCAGAGTCGAGTCGAGCAGTCCGCGTTGCTTGAGGTCCGCGACGAGCACCGCGCACGGTTTGTCCGTTCGTTCACACTGAGCGGGGAGCGCCTTCTCGATGTTGCCGTGATGGTCCCAGTTCTGTGTTCCCGAGAAAATCTGGACATAGCGGACTCCGCGCTCGACAAGCCTCCGCGCGATCAGGCATCGCGCTCCCCAGTCTTTCGTTTTCGGATCGTTGACGCCATACATCTCCTGCGTGGCGGCGGTCTCCTGCGAGAGATCGAGTGCCTCTTTCGCCGCCGTCTGCATTCGAGCGGCCAGTTCATAGCTGGCGATGCGGGCCGACAGATCGTTCTCACCCGGATGCCGTTCCATGTGCGCGCGATTCAAGTCACCGAGTAACCCCAAGAACCGTTCCTGTGGGAGTCCCGCCAACTGCGGCGGCGGATCGAGATTTAAAATGCGCGGCTCACGCGGGCGAACGACCGTTCCCTGATAGAGCGACGGCAGGAAGCCGTTCGTCCACATGTCGGTCCCCAGCACGGGCAGCCCCCCCGGATCGGTCATCACGACGTAGGCTGGCAGATTCGCGTTCTCGCTACCGAGTCCATAAGTCAGCCACGAACCGAGCGACGGTCGGCCCGCGTTGATGCGACCAGAACTGAGTGCATACAGCGACTGCCCATGATTGTTGACCCCCGTGTGCATCGACCGAATCAAACAGATGTCGTCCGCCACGCGAGCGAGGTTTGGGACGAGTTCGCTCAGTTCCATCCCGCACTCGCCCCGCTTCTCGAACTTCCACGGTGAGCCAAACAGTTTGGCACTCGACTCGGCCGCGTTGTCGAATTTGATCTCCCCCTCGAACTTCTGGAGATGCCGCTTCGTGATCTCGGGCTTCGGATCGAACAGGTCGATGTGACTCGGCCCCCCTTGCATGTACATCGAGATCATCGCCGTCGCCTGAGCTGCTTTCGGAGGCTGCTTCGGCAACAAGTCATACGTCGCCCGCTCCAACGCCGGCTTGGCCGGTGCCGCGAGCAACCCCTCGCGCTGCAACAGGCCGGCCAATGCGAATGAGCCGAGACCAAACGCCTGCTGCTGAAGAAAGTGTCGTCGATGGTGCATGGTCTTTCCTTTTGTCGAAGCCAGCGATCAGAACACTAATCACCACTGATCTTCACTGATTTGAATCAGCGTAGATCAGCGCGAATTAGTGTTCTCAATTCTTCCTCTGACCGGCGTTCTCTGTGAAGTCAGTAGTCAAACCTCTTCGCTTTGACTTTTCAGAGAATCATGTCTGTTCGCTCGTTTTGAAAATGCCAAAGCGGCGTCGAGCCGCCGTACTCCAAAGTTAGTCCACGTACAGAAAGCCGTTCGCGCAGATGAGTGCTTGGCAGAGTAAAGACATCGCGCGGGTTGTTGGTGCGAGTTGCTTAGGTCGTTCGGCTTCGGGCAGTTTGACGAAGGCCTCTTCAAAGTAAGTCTGCTGTGCGGCGAGGAACGTTGTGGCGCGAGTGGTCTCGGTTTCTGTGGCTGTTCTGCCGAAGGCGAGTTGCCAGGCGCGATGGATGCGGGCGGTGGGGTCGGCTGAAGGAGAGGTCTCTTCGACACGACGGGCGAACGCTTCGGACTGCTTGAGCAGGATGTCGTTGTTCATGAGCAGCAACGATTGCGGCGCGACTGTGCTGAACGTGCGGCGTTCACAGTTGGGAGCGGTCGCGGCGACATCGAAGGGCTCCAACATGCCGAGTGGCATCGAGCGTCTCACTTGGACATAGAGGCTGCGACGGAACTCGTTCTCGCCGAAGCCGTCTTGCTTGCCGATCAGGATGCCGTTGCCATCGCGCTCACCCGATCCCACGATCACTTGGCCATCGGCATCGGGCAGGACTGTCATCGCCGGGCCAAATTGTTTGTCGCTCAGTCGCCCCGAGACCGCGAGAATCGCGTCGCGGATGGCTTCGGCTTCGAGGCGTCGTACCGACATCCGCGCCACCAAGCTGTTGTCCGGATCGATTGCGTTGAGCCGGTCGGTGCGCGTGGAGACTTGGCGATACGCGGTCGAGGTCAGCAACAGGCGGTGCAGTTTCTTGACTTGCCATCCCGACGACACGAATTCGGACGCGAGCCAGTCGAGCAGGTCAGGATGCGATGGCCGATCCCCCTGCGTTCCGAAGTCGGCCGGTGTGGCGACGAGTCCCCGTCCGAAGTGGTGCATCCAGACGCGATTCACGAAGACGCGACTGAGCAGCGGATGCCGTCCGCTGGTGAGATGCCTCGCGTAAGAGAGCCTGCGCCCCGAAGTCGGCACGCTGGGATCATCGACCGGAATCTCAACCGGCACGCTACCGAGGACGCTCAGTTCCGCTGGCGTCACCGTTTGGCGGGGTTGGTTAATGTCGCCTCGAAAGAAGAGGACGGTCGGCGGGAGATGCCCCGGCGGTTCGGTGAGGCACGCCACGAAATCGTCCTTCGGCCGCTTGGTGTTGATGTCGTCCTTGAGCTTCTTGTACTTGGTCTCAATCGCTGTGGACTTCGCTGGCTCGAACAACGAAATCGTCCCGTTGTTCACCTCCAGACTCGGGTATTCCTTGAGGATGACCTTCTGCAATTCGGATCGTTGGGCGACGGGAGTCTCCTTCGCGTTGCGCGCCGCCTCGCGCATCTCGAGGTCGATCTTGTCGAGTTCCCTCGCATAGACCTCCGCGACGAGGACCTCATATTCCTTGAGTCGATTCACTTCTTCGGCTTGCACCTCTTTGGCAACTGCGGCGGCTTGCTCGTGATCGGCGGTCGACCACAGATTGACCAATCGCTGTGACGGTGGACGCCAGTTCTTCCAGTCGTAAGCTGGCTCGAACAGCGCGCGGTAACGGTAGTAATCGACCTGCGAAATCGGATCGTATCTGTGCGAGTGACATTGCACACAACCAACCGACAACCCGAGTAACGCGGTGGACGTGATCTTGATGGTCTCGGCGACCACTTCATTCCGTGCGACGTTCTGATCGCCACCGACTCCTGTCCCATCGGGGCCCATCCGCAACAACCCGGTCGCGGCGAGCATGTCAGACTGTTCAAGAGTCAGGTTCTGATACGGCGGCGTCAGCAGTTCATCGCCCGCGAGTTGTTCGACGACGAACTGATCGAACGGTTGGTCCTCGTTGAAGGTACGCACCACGTAGTCGCGGTACTTGAAGGCCCACGGCCGCACCGGGTCTTCTTCCGAGTAGCCATCGCTGTCGGCATAGCCCGCGACATCGAGCCAATGCCGTCCCCAACGTTCACCGTACTGCGGCCCATCGAGCAACTCGTCGATCAACCGCTCCCACGCATCGGGGGCCAAGTCATTCACAAATCGCTCGACCAACTCCGGCGTCGGCGGCACTCCGAGCAAGTCAAAGTGAACTCGCCGCAGCAACGTCAACCGATCGGCCTGCGGTGAGAAGCTGAGCGGCGAAGCGTCATCCGGAAAAGCACCAACTTTAGGATAGGCACTCTTGCCCATCCGGTTTTCGCTTTGCCCCTCATTCACATTCGCCGCGAGTTCACGCTGGGCAGTCTCATTCGCGACGACGGGCAAGAGTGCCCGTCCTACAGTCGCCTCTTCTTGCTCCAGCCGCTTCAACAAAAAAGCATCGACCGGCGACGACAACAACTCGGGGCGAGCCACCATCGGCACGAGCGGCTTGACGACCGGCTGAAACGCCCAATGAGTCCGCTCTTCCTCAGTCCATTGGCTGTCACTCGGTACGGTCTCGGGTTCCGCTCGTGCGGTCTTCGCCCCTTGAGTGAGCCACTCGCGTAGCACGGCCTTCTCCTGCGCGGGCAGCTTCTTCTTGCCCGGCGGCATCTCATCGGCGGCAATCCGCTTCCACAGCAAACTCGCGTCGGGTTGGCTCGCCAAGATGGCAGGCCCCGACTCGCCCCCCTTGCTCATCAGTCGCACGAGCCGCAGATCGAGTCCCGCTTCCGGCTTTTCTTCATCGCCGTGACACTGCCAACAATGGGCCTTCAGGATCGCCCGCACGTGCGACTCAAACGTAATCGACTTCTCGGGAGGCAGTGCTGCGGCAGGTGCGACTTGCGTTGAGACTTCCGCGACCGAAACCGACGACGATTCCACCGCGATCACGTTTGCGGGAGTGTCTGCTGCGAAAGTGGCTGGTTCGCACACGCTCATCATTGCAGCACAGAAGCTGGCAACGGTGAACAGTCCCAGCACAAACACGATCGCAATCACACGACGTGACATGGCGAAGCTTCCAGGCAGGAAAATCGGGCGGGAGAAACCAGCGGCGAAAGAATCGTAGCTCACCACTTCGGCATCGGGTAGGCGGCTTTGGATGCGGCCAGCCACTTGGGGCGGAATAAAGGACCAACACTGTTCGGCACGTTTTTTGGTTCATCCGACTAATGCGTGCTGAGAGCGATGTAGGGCGAGTAGTTTGAGTTTGAAGAAGTCGAGGTCGCGATATCCGTAGGCTTGTCGTTGGAGGA
>JAYTXB010000874.1:0-7109 GCA_043743205.1 Schlesneria sp. | reverse complement strand
CTTCACGGTCGGACTGCTGATGTCGGGCAAGTCGATTGAGCGTGTCTTGGAGCGGCTCTCGTGGGCGATGATCGCGTTCATCTTTTCGTTCCTGATCGTTGCTAACGTGCTGTTTGTTCCAGCGGCCGGTTGGTGGGCGACGACTCAAGGCTTCCTCGTTCCCCAAGCGTTGCCCGAGAACGTGGACTTGATTCTGTTGGCCGCGTTCGCAGCGACGGCCGGATCGGGCGGACTGGGAAACCTTGCCATTTCAAACTGGTTTCGCGACAAAGGTTTTGGCATGGGTGGCTGCGTTGGCGGGATCGGCAACGCGTTGAGTGGCGGTCACGAAACGTTGAAGCCGGTCGGTGTGACGTTCCCGATCACTGAAGCCAATCTGCGGCGCTGGAAGACGTGGTGGCGTTACGCAGTCCTCGATCAAACGGCGCTGTGGGGCTGCGGCTGTTTGATGGGGATGTTCCTCAACGTGAACTTGGCGGTCGCCATCATTCCACCGGGTGAAGTCGCCAAATTGAGCGGCTACGCAGCCGGGACATTTCAAGCCGAGTACATGTCCAAGACGCTGTGGCATGGCTTCTGGATGCTCGCGCTGCTGAACGGGTTTTGGATTCTGTTCTCGACCCACTTGGGCAACACCGATGTCCTTGTACGCACGGTGAGCGACATCTGCTGGGCGGCGTTCCCTCGCGTGCGACGTATCTCGGTCGCGAAGCTCTACGCGATGTTGCTCGGTGCCCTCACGGCCTGGGCATTGGTCTCCGTTCACTTCGGCAGCGTCCTCGATCTGTTCAAAGTGCTGGCCGTGATCGCGAACCCGATCATGGGCGTCGCGGCCATTCAAATCTTGCGAGTCAACACCCGGTTCCTGCCGCGTGAAGTCCGTCCGCCTCTGTGGCGACAAGCCGGACTCGTCATGGCCGCTGTCCTCTATGGCGGGATGACACTCGCCCTTTTGTACGACAGCTACGCGAAGTGGACGGCACCGGTGGCGAGTCCTTCCGCGAAGGCCGCTGCCACGAAGTGAGTTCACGTATCGAGATCACGTGTGGACGACGAAGTTCGACTTGTAGGATGGGCACTCTTGCCCGTCCTGCCATTTCTCCATCGTGCGGTCTTGTAAAACCGGACGGGCAAGAGTGCCCATCCTACATTTCGCTTTTATGAGCCAACCGAAGCTGCACGCTGTCTCTCACGCGATGATCTCATGCACGACGTGCCCGAAGACATCGGTCAGACGCATGTCGCGGCCACCAAAGCGGAACGTCTGCTGAGTGTGATTGACTCCCAGCAGGTGCAGCATCGTGGCGTGGAGGTCGTGGATTTCGACCTTGTTCTCCACGGCGCGGTATCCAAAATCGTCCGTCGCGCCGTAGGTCGTCCCTCCTTTGATACCGCCGCCTGCCAGCCAGATCGTGAAACCGTAGGGATTGTGATCGCGGCCATCGCTTCCCTGCGCAAAGGGCGTGCGGCCGAACTCGCCACAGAAGACGAGCAGCGTCTCGTCGAGCAGGCCACGTTGCTTGAGGTCGCGGATCAGCGCGGCAATCGGCTTGTCCACACTGCGGGCGTTCTTGTCGTGACCGTCCTTCAAGTTGCCATGCTGGTCCCAGCGATCGCCGTTGCCGCCGGGGCAGGTCAGTTCGATGAAGCGCACTCCCCGCTCAATGAGTCGCCGCGCGGTGAGACAGATGCGTCCGTAAGTCCGCGTGTTGCCAAAGTCGTCGAACAGGCCGTACTGCTCCTGAGTTGCCTTGGTCTCGCTCGACAAGTCCATCAGTTCGGGAACGGCCGTCTGCATCCGCGCGGCCAGTTCGTAGTTGGCGATGGCCGATTCGAGGGCGTCCACTTTTCCAAGCTGCTGCAAACGCTGTTGGTCGAGCCGCCGCATCAGGCTCAGCTTCGAGTCCTGCAACGCGCGCGTCTTCTCGCTCGGCTTGATGTTCGCGACGGGAGCCTCACCCGACGTGAAGACCGATCCCTGATAGGCCGCCGGGAGGAAGCCGCTGCCGAAACAATCCATTCCGCCGGGCGGGATCAATCCGCCGTTGAGGATCACGAACGCCGGCAGGTCATCGCATTCCGAACCGAGTCCGTAACTGACCCACGCCCCGTGACTCGGCCGCCCCTGCTGGCCGTGGCCGGTGTGCAGGAAGTAGTTCGCAAACGTGTGTTCGGAAAACGGCGAGACCATCGACCGCACGACAGCCAATTCGTCGGCGCACGCTCCGATGTGAGGGAACAAATCGCTGACCGGCAACCCGCACTCGCCGTACTGTTTGAACGGCCAGAGTGATTTGAGCATCGTCCCGACGTTGGCGAACTGAGTCGCCTCGACCTTGCCCAGCACCTCCTTCGGATTCTTGCCGTGGTACTTGTCGAGCATCGGCTTCGGATCAAACGTGTCCACCTGCGACGGTCCGCCATCCATGTAGAGAAAGATGACGTGCTTGGCCTTCGCCGGGAAATGAGTCCCATGCACGGAGACGCTCGTCGATGCCACCACATCCGCTGCCGATGACCTCGACGGAGGCAGTAACGACGACAACGCCACCGCACCAAATCCGTGAGCGGCTTGCGACAACATCTCACGTCGCGACAGAGGCGGCGACAAATAACGCTGGCAGGGAAACATGGCGGGTCTCTGGCGGGTTAATGCTTATCCCCTCTCCCCGGCTTTGCGGGGAGAGGGCTAGGGTGAGGAGATTCTTCAGTGCGTCAATCGGGCATATGAGCTTTATCTCGATTTAGCCTCACACGGCAGGTGCAAAGCCCGTTGTCTCGTCATATTGCTACGACGCAGGGACTAGGGTCAGCCCAACTTTATGTTCGTTTGTCGATCAGTGGATCCAATTGCTGAGCGAGCGCCAAGAGTGCCGCCGCAATGTCTCGCGCCTCGTCGGCACCTAATTCGACTGGATCGCCAAACGTTGTAACAGCCTTGAGCATGATCGATGCTTTCTGCTCAAGCCAGCAGTAGACATCGTCGGTCGGATAGAGAACATCTTCAGCGGTGGACTCTGCCATCATGCGCCCATTCAGCAACTTAAGAAGAACCCCTCATCCTGTCCCTTCACCCCGCAAAGCCGGGGCGAGGGGACAGGCTTCACTCGACGTACACAAACTCTTTCACGTTGAACAGGACATGGCACAGGTCGGTCCACGCTTCGCGCGAGGCTTTGTTAGGATCGGATTTGGCATCTGGTGGTGAGCCGGGATAGCTGGCCAAGAATGACCACGCTTCAAACTTCTCGCGATCCGTGGCTGGGCGGGCGAAGGCGGTCAAGTACATCGAGTCGATCCGCTGGTCGGCGGTCTGCGTCGAGTTGGCCAGCGCGCGGTCGGACCAGCGTTTGGCTTGCTCGATCATGATCGGATCGTTCATCAGGATCAACGCTTGAGCCGGGACGTTCGAGACCGTGCGGCGGCCGACGGTCGAGAACGGCGACGGCGTGTCGAAGGCCAGCATCATCGGCGAGAGAAAGTTGCGGCGCACCGAAATGTAAATCGAGCGGCGTCCGTCGCCATCGACCGGTCCGCTGTTCCCCGGTCGGCCTCGTCCCTGCATGAACGGAGTCAGGTGAATCGCCACGCTGGGTCCGAACGGCTTGCGATCCAATCGGCCGGAAACCGCGAGCAGCGAGTCGCGGATCACTTCTCCTTCGAGTCGCTTGATCGGCATGCGATGCCAGAGCAGGTTGTCGGGATCGGCGGTTTCCGCAGCCGGATCGGGTTTGCTCGACATCTGATAAGTGCGGCTGAGGATCAGCGATTTGATGAGCCGCTTCTGCGACCAGCCCTCCTTCACAAACTGGGTCGCGAGATGATCAAGCAACTCGGGATGAGTCGGCGGCTGTCCGAGGACTCCAAAGTTATCGACCGTCGGCACGATCCCCCGCCCGAACAAATGATGCCACACGCGGTTGACTGCCACTCGCGCCACGAGCGGACTCCGAAGCATGTCGTAAGCCAGTTGCTTGCGTCCGCTGCCGTCTTCTCCGGTCCCCTCGCCCCTCGCCTTGGAGGGGAGAGGGTTAGGGTGAGGGGTTTTTTCTTCTTTCGGTTCGTTCTTCGGGGCGTCATCACCGCTCGGCCCCCTCACCCTAGCCCTCTCCCCCGAAGACGGGGGAGAGGGGACAAGAGAGGCATCTGCATTGCCTGCTGCTGTGCGTCTATCACCGACAAACGCCTCCAGGAACCGGCGCGGGACCGGCTCTTTCGGCGTACTCGAATTGCCGCGAATCAGAAGTTGCTCATCGACGCCGTTCCCTGCGAGCATGGCCGGGGCGAGCTGCGACTCCCATTGGACGGCCTTTGCGAGTTCCGCCTCATCCTGCATGTCGAGAACCGGTGGCTGCCAGTCCTTCGTGAATAGATCGCGATGTTGGACGAACCAATTCGCGACATCCGGCCACGTCGAACGGGTTCGCGAGTTGTGGTCGGGGTTTGGGAAGATATCGGACAGGACGACGTTGCTCGCCGCGAACGTGAGAGCCTGCCGGTACGACTTGGCCTTCTCGTCCAGCGACTGTTCCGATTTGACGAACTCGTCGATGAATCGCCACGACGCCGGAGGCAACGAGGGCGCGGCGTCCTGCTGAACGACCAGCGCGATGCCGCACTCGACATCGTCACCCGGCGTGAACTCCACATGCAGCCGATGTCCGCGATAGCCGTCGAGCGAATGGCCGACCCAATGCCATTCATTCGGTTTGTCCTGCTTGAACTCACGCAGCGTCGCCCCATGCAGCGGGCCGACGACAATCAGGTGCGAGTTGACCGCCGCATACGCTCGCACCGATCCGCGAACCAGATACCACAACGTCCCCTTCGTCAGCGTGAACTCGGGCGTGCGGACCATGCGCCCATGACGATGCCACGCGCCGAGCGTTCCATGATCATCCTCCACTCCGGGGGCGAATTTGATGTCCTTCCAGAAGAGGTCTCGCTCCCAGCCGCCGATCGTTGCGACGGAGAATTGCCGCTGGTCGGCTGGGCCACGCATCTCGAACCGACCGGGCGGGACGGGCTGAGTTCCGAACGAAACGCCGTCTTGAATGAGGCGGTCTTCTCGCACACTCACGAAATCAACAACGATGTTTTCAGGGGCGATCCCCAAGGTAGCCGTGTCGCTCCGCGACACGTGGCGCGACGATGCGTCCGGCGTGGAATGTGTCGTTGATGGAGCAGTTGGGGCGGTGTCCTGACTCGGCGCTTCCTGTCGCGGAGCGACAGGGCTACCTTGGAAGAGGCCGTGCAGCGGATGCTGCTGGTCCGCGCGGGCCGCTTCGAGTTCAACTGTCCACCGCGCGAGCAACTCCCCATCAAGCTGCTTCTCAGCGGCGAGGCCGTTCACTTTTTCTCGCGTGTCGGGTGTGAGTCGCTTCCGTTTGTCGTCGCCCACTTCCAACGAGGCACCTTCGTTCAGAGCCTGCTTCGCCGCGAGCAGGTATTGATCGAGCTTGTCGAGCGTCGGCTTGGCCGCTGTGACCAAGCTTCCCATCACGATGGATCGTTGGTTGGCGCGAAGCTCATCGAGTTGCTCGGCGATCGCGCTGTGTTGTTCTGCGGTATCGACACGGACCTGTCGATAACTGCCGCTGAGCGCGAAGCCCGCCAGCGCGTAATAGTCTCGCTGCGAGATCGCGTCGAACTTGTGATCGTGGCACCGCGCACAGGCCACGGTCAGACCGAGAAACGTTTTTGACAACACATCCAACCGATTGTCGATCCGATCGGTCTCGTCCTTCCGAATATCAACCGGCGAATGAACCTCTTCTCCGAGGAACCAGAAGCCGGTCCCGAGGATGGATTCGTTGATGAGAGGTTGATGGTTGATCGTCGAGGGTTGATGGTCAGAAGGATTCTTCGTCTGCCTCTCAACCCTCAACCCTCGACCATCAACCTCTCGCCATCGCGGCTCGATCAAATCTCCCGCGACCGCCTCCTTGAGCAACCGGTCATACGGCACATCGGCGTTCAAAGCGCGAATGACGTAGTCGCGGTATTGCCAGGCATTCGGAATGATCGGCTCGAACTCGTGGCCGCGCGTTTCGGCGAACCTCACGAGGTCCAGCCAATGTCGGCCCCAGCGCTCTCCAAAATGGACGGACCCGAGCAGCCGATCAACCACCTGTTCGAGGGCCTGTGGTGACTCATTCTTTAGGAACGCATTGATCTCCTCGACCGAGGGCGGCAGTCCGACGAGATCGAAGTGAATTCGACGCAGCAGCGTCAACCGCTCTGCTTGCGGCGCGGGCTTCAGCGATTTCGCTTCGAGCTTCGCGAGGATGAACCGGTCAAGCGACGTGACAGGCCATGCGGAGTCCTTCACCACGGGAGGAGCGTGATCTTGGATTGGTTGCCAACACCAATGCTCATCGCGGCGCGAGGCCAGATCGAACGGCTTAACCTTCCCTGCCGCCGCAGCCTCCTTCGGCCAAGGCGCTCCCATCTCGACCCACTTCGTCAGCGTGGCGATCTCCTTCACGGGGAGCTTCGACTTCGGCGGCATTTGATACACGTCGCCATAGTTGATCGCACTGACCAACAAACTTTCGGCCGGTTTACCGGGAACAATCGCCGCGCCTGTATCGCCACCTTTGAGCAACTCACTGCGCGAATCAATCCGCAATCCACCCTTCGGAGCCTTCTCGCCACCGGCATGACATTCGAGGCACCGCGCCGTCAGGATCGGTCGCACTTGTTTCTCGAAAAATTCGATCGAAGCATCGTCAAAGACCGGCTCCGTTCGTGGCGGCTCCTCTGCGATGCAGGCGGATGCCCGCAACAACAGCACGAGGCCGCAGCGACCGGCCCAGTGGGCGAGGCAGGATCGCGAAGTGGAACTCGAAAACATCGTGGTCTCCGCAGTAATCGTCAGTGGGGCGGGGCGTGCGTGGGGACGTATTTCTAACGCATTCTCCCGCAGATGAAACAGTCGGGGATAAAGACGTTGGGAACAGTCACGCGGCAGTGATCCCTCCCGTTGCGTAACGAGCCAGCCTGCCTGCTCGGCAAGGTAGCGCTGTCTCTCCGAGGCTGTGATTTTTTCGAGGGGCTGACTCTGGGCAAAGAAATTTGGGGGCGCTAGAACTGGTGCATGGATACTA
>JAYTXB010000873.1:0-13107 GCA_043743205.1 Schlesneria sp. | reverse complement strand
GAAGGATGACATCGCCAGTTTGAAGAAGCAGTACGAGGCGAGCGAGGTCAACCACCGCTACAGCGTCGCCGTCACCGGCCACACGATGGACTTCGTGTTACGGCGCGGCGAGACATTCACGCGCTGGTGGCAGCCGCAGGGAGATCGGTGGCTCGTTCACGAAGCCGATCTGAAGGACAAGGCGTACCGCGAGATTCTCGAAAGGGAACCGCGCGGCCCCAAACCGAAACACCCGAACTGGTCGAAGCACACTCACAGCAACGGACGGTTTCTTTATGAGCCGAGTCTCAAAGGGAAGGCCGACGATTTTGAGGACGGTGCGTTCGACTCGCACAACGTCCGCGTGACCGAGGCCGGACTGACGCTCATCAAACCAGGTGACGGTTGGGCGGTGTTCGAGGTTCGTTCGCCGTATGTCATCGTCCCGCAAGTCGGCAAGCTCGACGACGTGAAGGATGACAAAGATGCCTCGATGATCGAGGCCGATGCCACCGAAGTAACGCTCGCGTGGTCTCCCGATTTCGGCGACACGTGGATCACGCTCGAACCGAAGACCTGGCCCGCGACGGTCGATCTGACGGCACAGGTCGCGGGCAGTTATGGCTACTTGTTGAAGGTCGGCTTCAAGGGGAAGCCGGATGCGACGCTGTTGAAATCGTTGAAGATCACGACGTGGGTCCAAGTGGCACCCGCGTCGCTTCCGTCGCTGCGTGCCGGCGAGAATTCCTTCGAGGTCAAGTCGGGCGATCACTACGGGCTGGCGACGCGCGTTCGTTCTGTCACGCCGAACCCGACCGATGAAAACCAGTTCCTCCACTACCTGCTGCGCGCCCCAAAAGAGTTCGATCCGACGAGCCGGGCCGAGCGAGCGAAGGGAACGCTGCTGGCTCGCCTGTCACCGCCGCCGAAGAGCAAAGTCGCATGGTTCTCGGCTGGCGCGAGCTTTCGGATGAGCGTCGGCAATCCCGACAACCCGCCTCGCAACGGCATCCGCTTCGCGCTGAACACGCCGCGCGATTATCAGTCCCTCTTCAAAGATGGCCCCGACAGCACAACGGCACTCGCGCGACCGACCGAACAGACTCACTGGCACTACAACGTCGATCGGGAAGTGAAACTCGATCAACCCGCCAGCAATGTCTATGTCGAGTACGAAGCGAACCCCAACTTGAACGCCTACCGCCTGATCGCCCACTGCCTCGACGATCAGCCTCGTCCCTCCCCGCCGCTCACCGTGAAGCAGGTCTGGACTGAGGGTGAAACGCAGAAAGAGCACGTGCAAACTCTGGCGGAAGCGGGCCGTTACTCGATCACTGCCGGAGCCGATCCCGTCAACGGGCTGATCGAGTTGAGCGTCCCTGCATCGACGGCAGACAGCCCGAAATAGAGTGAGCGACCAAGCTCTGCACACACTTCATTTTCGCTCGCGCTCGGGATGGTCGCGTTGTTGATCCCTATGCTAGACTCCGCTCCCCCCTTGGCGGGCTGGTTAGGTCAGCGAACGAGCTGATCGGCCTCATCCCGCGCGATTCACGAGAGCCTGCTGCATGTCGTCTTCCTCAGTCAATCTGCGACCTTCCCATCCCAAGCCTTGGGAAGAGAAGAACTCGTTTGTTTCAGGCATTCTGGCCTTTCTGATGCCCGGAGCTGGGCACTTCTACCAGGGTCGAAAACTGAAGGGAGTGATCTACTCGGTCAGCATCCTGGGACTATTCATTTGGGGACAGAAGCTGGGCGAAGGGATGGTCGTTTACAATCTGCCCGATAAAAGTGGTGCCTTTCGCCATGTGGCTCTCAGTTATGCGGCTCAACTGGGTACGGGAGTATGTGCTCTGCCGCCGCTATTGCAAAACCGCAGGGCCGCAGAGCCATCCAATCACCGCATTCTTCGATTGGAAAACCCTCTGACTGCGGAGTTCTCCGGCCGGTTGACTCCTGCTGAGCAGCCCGACACCGGCTTCTTTGTGGGGACCGTGAATCTCAGTTCTGTCGGCGGCGACTATGGCCCCGAGATGAACGGAACCTTCACGGGGAAGCTCGATGGCCAGCCGGTGGAGTTCAAACTCGGCGGACGCTTTGAGCTCGACAAGCCGATCAAGGCGGGCTTTCGACGAAACCTGTCCTGTGGAATCCTCGACGCGGATGGAGCGGTCTCTCTGTCGGGGCGCGTCATGGAGGGGACGATCCCGCGCTCGTTTCTGGATGCCTACGGCGCGCCTCCCGATCCCGATCAACTTCAAAAGTTGAGTGGTCGGTTGGGAAAGCTCTATGAGCTGGCTCTCGTCTTCACGTGGATCGCCGGGTTACTCAACGTGCTGGCGATCTGGGACTGTCTGTTCGGACCGGCCTATGGGTTTGGCGATGAGCATCTCGATTTGGAAGCCACCGGCGATTCGACGCCAGGCACCGCGTGACGTGTCACGCCGCGTGAGCCACCTCAAAGCCCCCTGTTAGACGTTCTTCTCCGACTCTCTCCCTTCAGGGTTCCGTCCGATGTATCTCCCACTGCTGCTCGCCCAAGCCAATACCACGTGGTACCTGTTGCCGCTGGCATTGGCGATCAGCCTAGTTTATAGCGCCAGCCGATACGAATTGCCCGAACGAATTCTGAGTCGTGCGATTCGGCTGTTTCTCCAGATCATCGGCTTCATGGGCGCCGCCTTTCTTGTGCTGTGGGTGCTGACTTACGGATTGTGAGCTGACGGCTTCACCCCAATGGCACTTGCTTTATACCTCACGCGGGGACAACTGCGGCATTTGCCTCGTTTAACCACGTGGGCAACGCGAGGTATAGAAAACCGCAGCGTGAGCAAGGGCGTGAGAGACCCTAAAAACAGGCAAACTCCCTTGCTGACCCAGCGGGTTACTTTCTCAAGCAAGCACCATTGGGCGTCAGCCCGCAGCTTGGAAAGTTGGCAAAGGTGAGCGGCGACAGTGGTAATGTGGATCGAATCATCTTTCCGTCGCCGCTTCGCGGCTCCGCGTCTTAAACCTGCTCAGCTCCGTGGGTTGACACCCACGGCTATTCGCTGCCGTCGCTTCGCGACTAGGACCACCAATGGGCGCGACTGCACCCTCTTGCTTCGTTGAGCAGGCTCATTCCCTTTCGATTGCGGTGTGAGAGAGCTACCGTGCCGTGGTGGGTTTCGTCTCCATTCCGTTGTTGGAAACAATCTCGTGTCATCTTGGCTGCGAACTCGCACGACGCTGCGTCTGCCGATCACGTTGGGCGTTGTCTTGATGACGCTGAACGTGACGATGCTGATTTGCTGGATCGTGATCCTGGCTCAGGCAGCAGGTTGGGGAGCGTTGATTGTCGGTGTGGTGGTCTTTGCGGTGATCCTCGTCGGGCTGTCGTTCTATCTGTTTCTGATGATTAAAGAGGTGAGACTCAACCAACGGCAGGCGAACTTCGTCGATAGTGTGACTCACGAACTGAAGTCTCCGATCGCGTCGCTCAAGCTCTACTTGGAGACGCTCGAAATGCGCGCGGTCTCCGAGGAACAGCGAGCCAAGTTTTATCGCGTGATGGATCAGGAGTTGGAGCGGCTGGATCACCTCATCACGCAGCTATTGGAGGTGGGACGGATCGATGCCATCGGTGAGCAGTCGGCTCCCGAAGACATTCTGGTGGACTCGATGGTGCGGCGTTGCGGGGCTGCGGCGTGTGCGCACCACAAACGGGACGAAGCGGAGACGATCAGTTACGACCTGCAACCGGCCGTGCTGTTCGCGAGGCCGCTCGTCACGGAAACCATCTTTCGTAACCTGATGGACAACGCGATCAAGTACGCTGGGGAACCGGCTCGCGTGGAAGTGACGGTGCGCGTCACCGATCGCGGGCGCGTCATCACGCGCATTGCCGACAACGGCCATGGCGTCCCACCCGAGTTGCGGAAGCACATCTTCGGCATGTTCTTTCGCGCGGGAAGCGAACTGACGCGGCGACAGAAGGGGACGGGACTGGGGCTGTACATCGTCAGCAATCTCGTCCGGCAGATGAAGGGGCGCGTGAGCGTTCACGATCGGCCGGGTTTGAGCGGCAGCGTGTTTGAAGTCGATCTGCCGGGTCGCAAGGGTGAGGGGTGAATCGACCGTCATGCGCATTCTGATTGTGGAAGATGAAGAGGCCCTCGCCATCGGGTTGAAGTTCAACTTCGAGCAGGAAGGGTACGACGTGCTACTGGCAGGAGATGGACCGACGGCGCTCAAGCTGTTCCATTCGGCCGTCCCTGCCGTCGATTTGGTCATTCTCGACCTGATGCTACCCGGCATGAGCGGCTATGAAATCTGCAAGGCGATCCGCGTCGTGGACAAGCTCGTGCCGGTTCTCGTGCTGAGTGCGCGAACGCTCAGCGAAGACAAGATGCACGCTTTCGACTGCGGCACTGACCAGTACATGACCAAGCCGTTCGCACTGCCCGAGCTATTGAACCGCGTCCGCAATCTGCTCGAACGACACCAGACGCTGCTCCGCGCGATGCAGCCGCGCAGCGAGTCACCGGTGGCCGTAGTCCACTTTGAGTTCGATCACTTCCGCCTCGACCCGCATTCATTCGAGGTTCACGTCGGTGATCGCCGTCAGAGTCTGACCACGCAGGAGATGCAACTGCTGCGTTACTTCATTGAGCACGAAGGCGAAGTCTTGTCGAGGCACCAGATTCTGGAAGCGGTCTGGGACCAGAACACCGACGTGACGACCAGGACCATCGACAACTTCGTTCTGCGTCTCCGCAAACTGATCGAACCCGATCCGGCTCGCCCGCGCTACATTCTCTCGGTGCGCGGAACCGGCTACCGCTTTGTGAGTGGTCGGAACAGCACGACGCCTGCCGAGTGAGGCCCGCACGAAGCGAGTTGACCCCAGATGTCGCAGAGGGGCGAAGCAAGAGTCGGACGCAGTCAGCCGAGCGGCAGGAAATGATTTACCAACCCGCAGTGTGAGCGAGGGAGTCCATGAGCGACTCTCCCTCGCTCACGCTTTTAGAAGTTTCGCAGATTCTTGAGTCGCGCAGCGGCTCATCCCAATACAAGATCGCTCGAATCCTTGGGCTGACGCTCAAGGCTACTCACTGCCGTCGCTTTGCGACTCCGAAATGTGCAACTTCATAAACTCACGCTTCGGGTTGGTTTCGGGAAGAGAACTCATGCCGCTCACCTTTCTGAATTGTCGATCAACCCAGACGAAGGTGACTCTGCCGGTCTGAGGCATCTCAAAGAACGCCGCAGGCCCGGCACTCTTGAAGAGCACCGGGCCTGCGTAACTTGGACCTCGCGTCGGAACTAGAGAGTCCGCACGAGTCGGTGGCCACCATCGGCACAGCCCGTCGACTATCGTCAGGCTTGGCCACCTCGCTGGCATTTACAACTGTCTGAATTCAAAAAGTCACCTCCCTTTCGCGCTAGAGTTACCGCTTCGATTGGCAGCCAGTGCCAACCACCTCGCGACCTTCCAGTCCGTCGCGTACGTCACCGCGACCCACGGGTGAGATCATTCCCGATCAGGCTCCATTCGGCAAGTGGAGAGTTCACTCGTTCGACAATTTTCAGGGAAGTCGTGAACCGGTCGCGAGCGATCATCGCTCGCCGCTCCCTCGATCAATGCGCTGCGTGAGGAGCCGTTGCTTGGCCTCGAATGCGTGCTCCTTCGGGATGGCCGGACAGATTGACGTGATGTTCGAGGCCCACGATCTCCAACGTCAGGCTCTTCGATTGGAAGTCGCGTTGAAGCTCCATCAACTTCTCCATCGTCGAGTGATCGACGAGGTTCGTCTCCGAAAGATCGACGATGATGTTTTTGTTCTCCAGCAGCCCGTAGGTGTAAATCTGCTTGCGGAACAAGAGCCAGTTGCTGAAGACCGCCGACTGCGACGCTTTGATCCGGTATGTCTGGTCATCGACCTGTTCGATGTTGAGCAGCGGTCGGAAGATCGACGAGAGGGGCATCCCGTTGATGAAGTGAATCATCAGCTTCACGCCCATGCCGATAAAGATGCCGACCAGGAGGTCCGTCGCCAGTACGCCGATGATGGTGGAAACGAAGACGACGAACTGTTCGCGACCGAGATGAAACACGTGCGCGAACTCGCGAGGGTGAGCCAATCGGAAGCCGGTGAAGATGAGCATTGATGCCAACGCCGAGAGCGGAATCAGGTTGAGCAGAGGTGCAATGAAGGCGACTGCGGCGAGCAAGAACAACCCGTGAAACAGGTTCGAGAATTTGGAGGTCGCACCGTTGTCGATGTTGGCTCGACTGCGAACGATCTCGGCAATCATCGGGATGCCGCCGAAGAACGCGACCACCGTATTGGCCACTCCGACCGCAAGCAGGTCGCGGTTGAGATCCGTCTTGCGCTTCTGCGGGTCGAGCGTGTCTACCGCCTTGGAACTGAGCAGCGATTCGAGGCTACCGATGATCGCGAACAGCGCGATCCACTTCCACGCGAAGACTTGCTTCAACACCGAGAAGTCCGGAAAGAACGTCAGCTTGGTGAGGTCGATGGCGCGTGTCCCAAGCAGCTGCACGGCATCGAGCGGAACGTTCACCAAGTGCTTTTTGGCAGACAACAGAAAGCTGCCACCGAGGGCGGAGTAGCTGTAGTCCGGCGATCCGGGAAACGGCATGTGCAACAGAAATAGTGCCAGCGGAACTGTGACGAGCAGTACGATCAACTGAGCCGGAACCTTCTTGGCCACCTTCGGGAAGAATGCAGGCATCCCAAACATGATGATTAGGCCCGTGATGCCGATCACCGCGATGAGCGGATTGAAATGACTCAATGCGAAGGGCAGGTGAAAGATCAAGTCGAGCGGCTCAAATGAATGACCATGCGCGTCCATCAAGTATTCCTTGCCGACACCAAACGCCACCGGGATCTGTTTAGCCATGATGATGACGCCGATCGAAGCGAGTAGTCCGTGAACGGCCGACGACGGAAAGAATTCACCCAGCACGCCCCCCTTCATTGCTCCAAAAATGATCTGCGCTATGCCGGACACGACCGCAACAGCCAGTGTCATGCGATACGCGGCCGTCGCGAGATCACCCTCAGCGATGCCAGAGGCTTTCGCGAACGTCGAGCAATCGGTCACACAGCCCAACACGATGACGATCAACCCGGCCGCTGGACCTTTGATCGTCATTTGCGAATTGCTGAGCAGTGTCGCGATGATGCCGCCCGCAATCGCCGTGTAAATCCCGGCGATCGGCGGGCAACCGCTCGCCCCGGCGATGCCAAGGCACAGCGGGAGTGCGATCAAGAAAACCATGAACCCCGACTTGAGGTCACTCGCCCAAGATGGTCGATTTTTGGGAATCGTTGTTGCGGTACTCATTGTGCGTTCTTTCAAGTCTGAAAAGTAAAATTGAACTTTGAACGACCTCGCTCCGACAAGGCGCCCGCTCAATGCGTGTCGTCGAGAGTTTGGTCTGTGTCCTGTTCGTCCATGTCGTGTTGTTCGTGACCTTCGTCGATGGCAGGCTCTTCGTCCGAGAGGCCCTCGCGATGTTGCAGCAGTTCCACGGCAGCGTGGTAGCGGGTTTCAATGATGTGCTGGGGGACGAGGCCACCCAACAGGATCAAAGTCGCCAGTGTCAGTACGGCGAAGCGTTCGTGCGGGCCGATGCGCAGTGAGACCGTCGAGAGGTGTCGCGTCCCGGTGAAGAGTTTGAAGTAGGCTTGAACCACAGCAATGCCGTTCAGCGCGGCCGCGAGAACCACCGCCACTCCGACATAGGGATAGGCTTCGACCGCGCCATCGACGAGCAGTTCGCCTCCAACGAACCCGATGGTTCCGGGGAAGCCGACGCTGGCAAAGCCCGTCAACAAGAAGCAGACCGCCAGCGCCGGAGCATGATCGTAGAGACCTTGGAATTCGGTGAGGCCCAACCGACCGCGACGTGCTTCCACGGCACGCAGTGTCAGACCGAAGCCACCCAGCGCGAGGATCACTGAGACCCAGACGCACAGTGCGCCGGTGAGTCCAATCAGCGTGACCACTTCCAAACCGACGAGTACCATCGCCGAGTGACTAAGCAACAGGTAACAGAAGAAGCGTCGCGCATCCTTCTGCACGAGAGCCATCCCCGCCGCATAGACCGCCGTGACCAGTGACAGTAATCCCATGCTGCGCAACACCCAATCCGGAGCGATCGGCAGCACCAGTCGCACAGCCGCGTAGGCTCCCGAAAGTGGAGCGGCAAACAAAAGTGCCGTCCCCAGTGTCGCACGCTCGAATAGATCGGGTAGCCAACTGTGAAAGGGAGCGATCCCCCCGCGAATGAGGATCGCACCGAGCAACGGCACGACCGCCCACAGGCTGTGAACGCGACCGTCTCCTTCGAGCTGCACTTCCGACCAGCCCAAGACCATCAACACGATGAACGCGGTCATGTAGAGCGAATAGACGCGCGTCGGCTGATGGCGCGATCGCAATTCCAAATAGGGAGGGACGGTCCCCACCGACAGCAACGCGATGATCAGCCACGGTTCTTTACAACTGAGTGTCGCCAGCAGAATGGCCTCTGAAATCAGCGTCGAGACAAACGAGAACCGCCGAATTTTTGTATTGAGTGTGGTGAGCGTCGTCAGGAAAAAGAGAAGTGCCACGAGTGGTAACAGCGGCGCGCTCAATTGGTCGATCACGAAAACTTCACGACCCACGAGTGTGGAAAGCAGATGCCAAGCATCGTCCGCCTCAATCGCGTGAACTTGCTGGAAGTCGAGCCAAGCTCCCGTCGTGCAGAGGACGATCAACCCCGAAAAGATCAGGCACCAGTTCTTCCCTCGAAACGGATCTCGCACGCGACTGACACATAGCGCACCGATCAACGCGATCAGAATCGAGCCTTCCAGCCACGGCAGATGTAGATCGCTCATAGCAGTTCCTCCAGCGTGTCTGACAAGTTATCAGCTCCCGATTTCTCGCCCGTCGCCTGAGAACTGGTGGACCCTGATAAGTACCTGATCCATCGTCGCTCCCACGCATCGCAGCTTCTAAAAAAGGACAAAGCTGGCGAGACCAAGTAGTCGGACAGGCACGCATCCAGATAACCGCGTTGCAGCGCGAGTCGATAGAGCCACAGTTCTGTTCGTTTCGAGAAGCGGCTTTCCCACGCAGTCGTTTGAGTCGAAAGTCGGTCGCCGATCGCGTTTTCGAGAACGCGATAATCGTGCAGCAACGTCGGTGCTCGCAGGAACTGCAACGTCCGGAGACAAGCATGACCGAGGATGTGAATGAGCGCGAGGTAACGCAGGCCGAACCCGATCTCCGCCACAATCAATCCGACTTGGGTGAGTGACGCGAACGAGAGCGCCGACTTGATGTCAGTCTGCACGCGCGCGGCAAACGTCCCGAAGACCGCTGTGGTGAGACCGACCGCCACGATGATGGCTCTCAACATCGGAGACCGGTCGAGCAGCGGGCTGACTCGCAGCAACAGGAACGCACCGAGATGCACGGAGAGCGCTCCGTAGAAGACGGCACTCGAAGGTGTTGGCCCTTCCATCGCGCGCGGCAACCAGCCCGAGAACGGAACCATCGCCGACTTCCCCATCGCCGCCAAGAGAAGCAGCAGCCCCACGGCCAGACACTGCGGCTCGGTGAGTAACGCGGTCCCTTCGGGCCAGTGACCCACGCGAACCAGCTTGTCGAAGTCCCCCTCGCCCGTGAGATGGTGCAGCACGATCGAGGCCATCAGCAGCGCGGCGTCCGACACGCGATAGACGGTCCAGACCAGCAGTCCGTTTTGCACGGGAGACTTGCGCTCGTGATAGAACGCGACCAGCAAAGCCGAGGAGAGTCCGACCAATTCCCAACCGGTGAACAAGGTTTCAATCGTTCCGGCCAGCGAAGTCGTGACCATCCCCAGCACGAACAGCGAGTAGAAGACGAAGAATCGATTGAAGCCGCGCTCGCGGTGCATGTACCGATTGCAGAAAGCTCCGATCGTCCCACACAGCGCGAAGGTCAGGATCACGAAGGGGACCGAGAGCCGATCAAACTCGAACTTGAACACGAAGTGATAGTGGAAGTGCGGCTGATTGATATCGACCCATTTCCCCAACGTGATCGGCACGTGCCGCGTCCCCGTGGCGAGCATCATCACCAGAATGGCAACTGCGGCCAGCAACCCCGTGACGATGGCCACTTCGACGAACGCCACAATCGAACGTTCGCTCAGCGGCTTCTCGCGCAACAGCGACGACAACCCCAGCAGTGCGAACAGCGCCGCTGGGGCACCGACGACCGTCAGCCCGAGGATTTGAAAAGTCAGTTCTTGGTCAAACATGGTGTCTCAAGTGAGGTTGGGCTTTGGCTAGTTCAGTGTGAGTCCGTAGGGTGCGTGGAGTCTTCGGAACACACCATTTTGGACCGTGCCGATGGTGCGTTTCAAAGACTTCACGCACCCGGCAAAACTTCTGCTTTGACTCACGGCACGATCTCCGCGAACTCCATGTGGTCGCGAGTTCCGCGATACCAGTCGAGCGACGAGACCGCTTTCGGCAGTTCGGTGATCTCGGGGAGGTATGGGTGAAACTCCCCCTGGCGGTAGACGAGGATTTCGTTCGAGTTCGGGTTGAGCAGTGCCAACTGGCTCCACCCATTTCGCAAAATTTTTCCGACGAGCGGGTCGCGGTCCATGATCTGACGGATGCCGTCCGGAGTGGTTTCGATGATGAACAGCAGTCGCACCGGTTCGTGAATCTCCACACCTTGCCACGGCAATCCCGGACGGAGGTCGCTTGATGCGCCATCCATCACGCCCAACAGCGAGGTGACATTATGAGGCAGCTTCGTTCCGCAGCCCCAACCGGGCGAGTCGATGTACGAGAAAAAGTATTGCAGGTTGATCCCTTCGCAAACGGGGACGACCGGCGCGAGGATGCGACCCAGGATCGACAGCTTGGCGTCGTCTTGAGCTGGATCGTAGGACTGCATGAAGCAGCGGCGATCCAGATACAACCCGCGCGTCCGTGACCGGCGACCGACGAAACAGATGCCGTTTGTGGCGTTGCCGAACTCGGGCCGCGTCTGAGCGAGGTCTTCCGAACGGCCCTCGACGTGCCGATGGGCTTCGGCGAACGACAAGTTGAGCGGAGCCGATTGAAACCGTCGGCACCGTTCGTGGGCGTTCCGTTCGCAGGCCGCTTCCAGTGAATCGCGCGCCGCTTCAAAGTCGGCCAGATGAGACTTCGGCAATTGATCGAGATCGTGAAACGTCAACTGGTCGCTGCACGTATTGTGTTGTCCGCCGAGGAAGATGGTTTCATTAGGAACGTGCAAGCCGCGTTCGGCCAAGATCGCTCGCACACGCGGATCGTTGAGCATCGCCGCCAGTGCCCGCGCGTTCGGTCCACCCGCTCCACCCGAGCAGGCTCCGCAGTCGTAAGCCGACTTGTGGGGATTGTTCAGACAGAATGAGCCGTGTCCGAAGAACAGAAACAGCCGGGAAAACCCGGATGTGAGGCCAATGTCTCGCAGCACGCGTTCGCCGATGTTCGCCATCTCTTCGAGATTGAAGCCGACGTGATCACCCTCGGGGCCAGGGGGATCGGCTTTGCGTTCGAGATTGAGTCGCGTGGTCTGTGGAGCCTCCACAAAGCTGCCGACCTTCCGCCGGATGCGGGCCGTCAGTCGTGGAAACAGCACCCGCGCGACGAGCGGAATCGAAGCCAGCACACCCAGTCCCGCCGTGAGTGCCGCGCCGCGCGCAATGCTCCGACTTCCCAGGTGAACCGAGTGCGATGCGGTGCCGAGTCTGCGGCGCGTCTTGGCTCGCCGTCGATCTACATCCACGAGCGAGTAGACCACTTCTTCGGTGAGCCAGTGCTTGGGACGAACGACGATCGGGCAGAGCGTCGAAAAGTGGGCATCGGCCACGCCGCGAAAATAGATCGGGACATTGAAGAAGCCTGCTGTGCTGAAGGTCTCCGCATCGGGAGCCACTTCCTCGATATGACGACGAAACGATTCCTCGCGCGTGTCGATACAGAAGGCCGCTTGAAAACGGGGCGATTGGACGCGCTGAGATTCGCGCCGCGTGTGGACCGAGAACGCATCGAGCGCTTGCCGACGGAACCTTCGCTCGAAGGCCAGATGGAACAGCCGACGCCGCTCGACGCTCGAAAAACATTCGATCTCCGTGACCAGTGCCGACCATTCGTCTGCATTCAATCGGTGGAGCGTGGAAGCACTCCAACCAAACACTTGAGCGAGCTGGAAGAGGAGCAGCGCTCGCCCTTCGACAGGGTTTTCGCGACCGTGGCCGTTCTTCAAATCTGCGGCTGCTCGGACACCGGACAGTGGTCCACGGTAGTCCAAGGCCGTGGCTGCGACATGAGCCAGAGCAACTCGTTCGAGGATCAGTCGAATGGCAAGAAACTCGATCAAGCTGCCGCTCGGAGCGGACAAGGCGACTCGATCCGGACGAACTTCTAACTGCCAGATCATCCCCGCCCAACCCCGCAGCGCCAGCAAACTGGCGGTGATGAAGTTGTCTTGCTCGATGTCAGTCACGCCCAACAAGTCGAGTGATTCGCGGATCGACTCCAGCGGACTCATTTGCGCGGCCTGCACTCGCGCAAGTTCACGCGCCAACCCGCGCATCCAAACATCGGGTGGCCCGGCCGTTGGGGAATAGACCTCACAGAACGCTCGGAAGAAACCGTGTTCGCGGCCGGGAAGCTTCCAACCCGCCAGCCCTTGATCGGTGAAGGCCGCACAGAACCGAATCAACACGTCGTTGACCAGTGCGTCACTGTCCTCGCTCGTTGCCCGCTGCAACGCGTCGCGATGTCGCACGGTGGGCAGCTTAGTAGCGGGTAGCGAGCCGGACTTCAGATGAAGAACGCCATCGCGACAGACGCGCCATAGCAGTTGCAACGTGAAGGCTTCCCACGTGGCATCGCCCCAGTGTTCGATGGAGGACTCGCCGAACCGCCGAATCAGATCGTCATGAAGATGCTGATCGTGAGTGGCGTGAGACCCGGTGCGGCGGTGAGAATCGTCGCCGCCATCGCGCAGGTCGCGCATGACCCAACGCTTGGTTTCGTCGATCACCTTGGCTCGAGTCGGATGGGGCACGTCGTCACGAAACCGCTTCAG
>JAYTXB010000872.1:0-5296 GCA_043743205.1 Schlesneria sp. | reverse complement strand
AAAATCCCTCTCCCTCAACAATGCGCAAAACTTATGCCAAAGGTTGTCGCGAATAAACAATCTCAGAAAACAACTCCCGACTTGTGTGTAAAAGACAGGTGGACAAGCCCACCCTACGTGCTTGATTCCCGCAACCGAACAAGCTGACCCACGCAGTCAGTTAATCTCGACATTGGTTCTGCGGTCACAACAGTGTGACATCCGTGGAACCTTGATCCGAGCGAGGCCGTTCGATGACGATGAATTCTCCAACCGGCACCGTCATCATCGCGGGAGGCAGCGGGTTTCTCGGGGTGTCTCTGGCCGAACATCTAACGGCCAAAGGGATGACCGTTGTCGCGCTGTCGCGTCACGCGCCGAAGGTCTCCGGCCCGTGGAGGCATGTCGCCTGGGATGCTCGTTCGTTGGGTGAGTGGCAGCGCGAACTGAACGGTGCCGTCGGGCTGATCAACCTGACCGGGCGGAGCGTCGATTGCATCAAGACCCCCGGTCATCAGGATGAGATTCTTCGTTCTCGCGTCGAATCGACCCGTGTGTTGGGACAGGCCGTTCGTGCGGTGGACTCGCCCCCACCCGTGTGGGTGCAGATGAGCACGGCTCACGTCTACGGCGACCCGCCGCAGGTGACGTGTACCGAAGATTCGCCGTTCGGTTACGGGCTGGCTCCCTTCGTCGGACGGGCGTGGGAGGAGGAGTTTCAAGCGAGCGTGCTCCCGTCGCAGCGTCAGGTCGTGCTGCGAGTGAGCTTCGTGTTGGGCCGAAATCGCGGTGCGGGCAACGGTGCTCTGGCGCGACTCGAACCGCTGGCCCGGATCGGCTTGGGAGGAACAGTCGGCTCGGGAACGCAGGGGATGAGTTGGAT
Organism: Schlesneria sp.; assembly: GCA_043743205.1. Lineage (GTDB taxonomy): Bacteria > Planctomycetota > Planctomycetia > Planctomycetales > Planctomycetaceae > Schlesneria. The sequence goes on along the minus strand of JAYTXB010000872.1, from coordinate 4,434 downwards.
TCACGAGGCGGATTTGAATCGCTTGTTTGAACGTGGTCTCACCGATCCCAATATGCAAGGCGCGTACATCGCGTCTTCGCCCAATCCCGTCTCGAATCAAGACTTCATGAAAGAACTGCGCCGAGCCGTGGGGATGCCACTCGGACTTCCCGCCTACTCGTGGATGATCCGCTTCGCAGCGAGGTGGCTACTGAATACCGATCCGGAACTCGCCCTCTGCGGTCGCTACGTGATGCCAAAGCGACTGCAAGACGAACAGTTTGAGTTCCAGTTCCCGCAGCTTCGCGAGGCACTGAAGGATGTGGTCGTTCGCCGTACCCGGTCGGCGTGACACTGTTCGTGAGTCACAGCGGAATGTTCGGGGTCGCGTGACCTGCCGTGCTTCAAGCCGCGGGGCCAAGAAACATTGAGGGAAGTTCGATGAGGTCGCGCCACTGAAATCTTGATCCACAGTTGCTCTGTGGTTTCTTGTGCTACGCAACCAGCATGAAGCAAGCTGTGCCACCCCACGACCGAAATGACGTTCTCTTGAACTTGGGAGAACTTGTCACGTCCGAGTCACGAACCTTTTCGCGGACGGTGCTTCTCGACTTCATCGGCCCAGTCGTGCATTGCGAACAGGATCGGTTTGAGCTTCAGACCCAGCGGCGTGAGCGAGTATTCGACCTTGGGTGGAATCTGTTGGTGAACTCGACGGTGGATAATGCCGGAGCCTTCCAGTTCGCGAAGTTGTTTCGTCAACGTTCGCGCAGTGACGCCCTTGAGTAGTCGCGTCAATTCGCCGAAGCGTTTCGTCCCCTCCAGCAAGTGGTGGATGACGAGCACCTTCCAGCGTCCGCCGATGGCGGCGAGCGTGAATTCGACGGGACAGCCCACGGTTTTCTTGTCGTTCTTGCGAGTGGACGGTTGCGGCATGACTCGCCTTTGGTGACTCGGAGGATACTCAGTTACAAAAAAGACCGTACTTGATTTTCTTTCGCAATCCACGATAACGGGCCAACGACTTTGAGGCGACCACACTTCGTTGGTCGCGAACAACACTCATTCACAAGGAGCAACACATGGCCCAGACGAACAAATGGATGATCGACCCCAACGACGCCGTCTTGCTGCTGATCGACCATCAGAGCGGGCTGTTTCAACTGGTCAAGGACATCGAGCTTCCCGCCCTTCGCGCCAATGTCACCGCGCTGGCGAAGGCGTCACGCCTCACCAAGATTCCCACCTTCACGACCGCCTCGGTTCCCGATGGTCCGAACGGGCCGCTGATTCCCGAAATCCACCAGTGCAACCCGGAAGCGGTCTATATCGCGCGCACCGGTCAGGTCAACGCCTGGGACAATCCTCCGTGGGTCGAGGCCATCGAGAAGACCAAACGCAAAACGCTGCTCATCGCCGGCACTCTCACGAGCGTCTGCATGGCGTTCCCGACACTGAGTGCTCTCGTCGCGGGGTACAAGGTTTTCTGCATCATCGATGCGTCGGGCAACTGGTCCAAGATGGCGACTGATATCACGCTGGCCCGCGTCACTCAGGCCGGTGCCGTGCCCATCGACACGTTTGCCGTGCTCGGCGAACTCATGAGTACCTGGAACCGACCCGATGCGATGGAGTTCGCGGCGATCATGATGGACCACATCGTCCCGCATTATCGAGCGTTGTTTGAAAGTTATGAGAAGGCGCAGAGCGTGGTGAAGGTCGGGCACGAAACCAAGCTGGATCGTTTGGAAGCCGCTCAAGCGAAGTCGTGATCAAAGAAAGGTTGCAACATGGCGAAACTCATTGGGCTTTCCGGCAGCTTGCGACGAGCTTCCTTCAACACTGCGTTGCTGCGCGCGGCGGCGGGGTTGATGCCCGTCGGGAGCGAACTGACAGTCCACACCATCCAAGGGATTCCGCTGTACGACGCGGATGCGGAGGCCGCCGCTGGCATCCCGCAATCGGTGATGGATTTGAAAGCAGCGATCGCCGGCGCGGATGGCCTGCTGCTCGCCACGCCGGAGTACAACAACTCGATTCCCGGCGTGACGAAAAACGCGATCGACTGGCTGACTCGGCCGCCGGCGGACATCCCGCGCGTGTTCGGTGGCAAACCGATCGCCGTGATCGGCGCGACTCCCGGCGGGTTCGGCACGATCCTCGCGCAGAACGAATGGCTGCCGGTGCTGCGGTATCTTGGAACGAAACCGTGGTTCGGTGGCCGGCTGCTCGTATCGCACGCGCACACTCTCTTCGATGAAAACGGCAACCTGACCGACGACAAGACGCGCGAGCAACTTCGGCAGTTCATGCTCGGCTTTGTCGAATTCACACAAGGTCGGTAGCCACGCTCGCCAGAGCGTGGGTGAGCACACAATGAACCGGGTGAGTACACAATTCCCCACACTCTGGCGAGCGTGGCTACGGAGGCTCCCATGAAGAGTATTAGACAAATCGTGCGTGATGTGCGACCTCATTGGGTCGGCGACGGGTTCCCCGTGCGCAGCCTGTTCTCCTACAACGAGGGCAACACCTTCGATCCGTTTCTGTTGCTGGACTACGCGGGGCCGCACGAGTTCGCTCCGGCCGAGGCCACGCGCGGCGTCGGCGAGCATCCGCATCGCGGGTTCGAGACCGTCACGATCGTGTCTCAAGGCGAACTGGAACACCGCGATTCTTCGGGCAGCCACGGTACGATCGGCCCCGGTGACGTGCAGTGGATGACAGCCGCGTCCGGCGTCGTGCATGAAGAATTCCACAGCGAGCGATTCTCGCTCAACGGCGGCACGCTGGAGATGGTCCAACTGTGGGTCAACCTTCCGGCGAACGAAAAGATGTCGCCGCCTCGATATCAAGGAATTCTCGCGTCGCAGATTCCCGTCGTGCCGCTCGTGGAGAACGCGGGATCAGTGCGAGTGATCGCCGGAGAGTTTCTCGGCACACGCGGCGCGGCTCAAACTTTCACACCGATCAACGTCTGGGAAGTGCAACTGCTCGCACATAACAACGCCAACCTGCATCTGCCGGACGGCCACACGGCTCTGCTGGTCGTCCAATCCGGCGCGGTGCAAGCGAACGACCAACAACTGAAAGCCGTCGAGTTGGCCATGTTCGACCGCCAAGGCGAGCTGGTCACGCTGCAAGCGGAAACGGCGTCGCGCCTCTTGGTGCTCACCGGCCAACCGCTCAACGAACCGGTCGTCGGCCAAGGTCCCTTCGTCATGAACACGCGCGAAGAAATCCAGCAAGCGATTCAAGACTACCAAGCCGGCCGCATGGGACACCTTTCGCAAGAATGAGCGCACTATTGTCGGTCTTCGCTGATGGACTCGATGGTGATGGTGGCGACTCTTCGGTCAGGGCGTGCCGCTCAATCTTCACACTTCCGGACTGAGAAGAACAGACGGTGCAACAGGCCAGAATCGTGGTGTGGTTGGGCGTGGTTGTGGTGGGATTCGTGGGGCATTGGTCGGCTGGGTGGCGGGGGCCCTCCCGCTCTGCGGAAGCCCCAGTTGTTGGTCTCACATTCAGGGGCTTCCTCGAAGCGAGGTGCGTCCCTGCCACGCGGTTGTCTTTCCTGTCGCAGAGCGAGAGGACTGCACGGACCTCCACGATTCCTCCTTCGCGTCGGGAAACAGCAGCAGTTGCGAGGCCCCGCCATCTTCGGCGAGGGCCGCGTGAGTGTCGAGTCGCCCGTCGCCTCGGATGTGCAGCGAGACCGTCCCCCGTTCGACGAGGACTCGCGCGACAAGTAAAAAACGGTGGCAGGCGGTCGGGTCTTCCTCGCTGCACATCAGCGCGACGCGGTATTTCTGAATGCCCTTCTCGACCCGCTCGATCCCGCCGAGAAAACGCGGGATGCGGGCGAGCGTCGAGTACAGGACATGCCCTTCGTCGTCGTAGCAGTCTCGTTCGGGCGGACGACCGCCGAGTTCCTCGCCCAGGAACAGGTACTGCCGTCCGGCGGCGACAACCTCGCGCTGCAAGGCCTCGCGGTTGAACTGCGGGCTGTACTGCGAATAGGGCTGCGTGCGGACATCGACCAGCACGTCGATCTCATGCTGTTGCAGCAGCGAACAAAAAAACTCGTCGGTGTGGTTGGAATGCCCGATCGTGAAGAGTCGCGACTCGGGAACAACAAGCTCGGGCACGTGATGTCTCTTTGAACAAGGCAGACGAAGGTCAGAAAACGTCTTAGAGCCTATCCGAGAACCTCGCCAAACTTCCGAAGTCTCAGAAGACTTCGGAAGTTTTCGGATAGGCTCTTAAGATATTTCAAAAATCGAATTGCTGTGAATAACTAGCCCGACGCGCAAGCGAGGGCTGGCCATTCGATGTCTCCGAAGCCCTCGCTCGCGCGTTTAGAAGTTGCGCTATTTGAGGATTGAAGTCGTCTTCGCCCCAAGGGGGCCTCGGAGACCAGCCCAGGGCCAGCGAACACCGTGAGCGCCGCCC
>JAYTXB010000871.1:0-1352 GCA_043743205.1 Schlesneria sp. | reverse complement strand
GGTCGCACGCTGTTTGGAGCCACTCCTCCGAAGGGGCAAGAGTTCTGCGATCAGTACTTCGGTGCGATCCCCGATCGCGTTCTCGCCTGCATGATGGATGGCGAACGCGAGATGTTCAAACTCGGTATCCCGGTGAAGACCCGCCACAACGAAGTGGCTCCCAGCCAGTACGAGCTGGCTCCGGTCTACGAAAACGCCAACGTGGCCGCCGACCATCAACAGCTCACGATGTTGATCCTCAAGAAGGTTGCTCAGAAGCACGGCTTGGAATGCCTGCTGCACGAGAAGCCGTTCGCGGGAATCAATGGTTCCGGTAAGCACTGCAACTGGTCGCTCGGCAATGCGACGCAAGGCAACCTGCTCGAACCGGGCAAGACTCCGCACGAGAACATGCAGTTCCTCGTCTTCTGTGCGGCCGTGATTCGTGCCGTTCACAAGCACGCCACACTGTTGCGTGCGGTTGTGGCTCACGCGGGCAACGACCATCGGCTCGGTGCGAACGAAGCTCCGCCAGCCATCATCTCGATCTTCCTCGGCGAGCAATTGGCCGACGTGTTCGATCAGATCAAGCAGAGCGGCTCGGCTGTCTCCAGCAAGCAGCAGGGAGTCATGACCGTCGGCGTCGATACTCTGCCACCGTTGGCCAAAGATGCGGGGGACCGCAACCGCACCAGTCCGTTCGCCTTCACCGGCAACAAGTTTGAGTTCCGCGCTGTCGGATCGGGCCAGTCGCTCTCGGGGCCATTGGTCGCGTTGAACACGATCATGACCGAGTCGCTCGATTACGTGGCGACGGAATTGGAAAAGGCGATCGGCAACGATCCGTCCAAGCTGAACAGTGCCGTTCAGACGTTGCTCAAGTCGATCATCGACGCCCACGGCGCGGTGATCTTCAACGGCGACGGCTACTCGGAAGAATGGCATGCCGAAGCGGCGAAGCGAGGACTGCCCAACAACAAGCAGACGATTGATGCCCTCCCCGCGATTACCGATCCGGCGGTCATCTCGATGATGGAGAAGTACAAAGTTCTCTCCCCACGCGAAGTCGAAAGCCGTCAGGAAATTTACTTCGAGCAGTACGTCCTCACGATCAATGTCGAAGCCAAGCTGACGCATGAGATCGCCAAGACGATCATCTATCCCGCCGCCGTTCGCTATCAAAGCGAACTCGCCGCCGCCGCAGGCAACTGCAAAGCGGCAGGTGTCGAATTCGATGCCTCGCTGCTCACGAAGCTCAGCAGCCTCATCAAGTCGCTCAATGTCAGCGTCGCGGCGCTGGAGCATTTGAACGACGAAGGTGGACACGGAGGACACGGAGTCTCGAACCCGCAGCAGGCGGCCGAACGCTGTGC
>JAYTXB010000870.1:0-10572 GCA_043743205.1 Schlesneria sp. | reverse complement strand
TGGGCACAAGGGCTGGTGATGGTGTGGAATACGTGGCAACGACCGGACGGACGCCGGGTGAATATCGAGCTGGTCGGCTTGGACGATGACTGTGTCGGTGGCCCGTGGGAGCTGCAAGCGGGTCGCGTGGAGGATGTCCATCTGCCGGACGGGGTCATTGTCGATGAACTGTTCGTATCGGTTCTCGGAGTGGAGCGGGTCGGTGACGAAGCCGAGATGTACGGACGCCGCGCGATCGTGCGTGGCATCTCCCGCGATGTCCGCACGTTTACCGCATCGCCGTTCGTCTTCACGTCCCTCGACTCCGCGATTCGGTACGACCGCCGTTATTCGTCCGCAGAAGTCACGTATGTCTTGGTGCGTTGCTCCGCGGGTCATTCACCGGAAGCGGTTCGCGATCGGCTGCGAGAGACGCTGGCGAATGTCGAAGTCCTGACCTCGCGCGAGTTCGCCGTCAAAACGATCAGTTACTGGATGCTCGAAACGGGGATTGGGATCACGGTGGTACTCACGGCGCTGCTGGGGTTTGCCGTGAGCATCGTGGTCATGACACAAACCATGTACACGCTGACCACCGAGCATCTCGAAGACTATGCCACGCTGGCCGCACTGGGCTTTCTACCGAGTCAACTTTTGAACTGCGTCTTGCAACAAGCCCTGGCGTTGGTCAGTTGCGGCATCGTCCTGGGCACGGTCGGCTTTCGGGCGGCGGCGATGGCCAGCGCTCGCACACCGCTCCCACTGGAGATGACCAACGAGATTTACGGCGTGTTGGTGGTCTTATCGGTGGGGACGTGCCTGGTGGCGACCTATGTCTCGGTCGGGTCGGTCCTGCGCATCAACCCTTCCTCCGTGTTCCGAGGCTGACACTTCCCGATGCGCGGGGAGCGGCCTGATTTTTGGGATCTGAACTCACAGAGAATCTTCAGTCATGACGTTTCAGAAAAAAGTCTTGTGAGCCGGGTGCCGTGAGGCCCCGGACTCTGGAATCTCGCGAAGAATCCGGGGCCTCACGGCACCCGGCTCACCTCGTTTCGACTTTTGTCGGAAACGTGAGTCATGGAATGACTGAGCTACGTAGGCGAGGCATTTCATAACTCGCATTCGCGCAGCACCGACTCGAATCACGAACCCGAACAATCATTTTCTCCGCGCGAGGTATCAATGACACCCACCCTGGCTTGCGAAGCCCTCCATCATTGTTTCGGGCAGGGGGCGTTGGCGGAAACGGTCTTGGATGATGTGGGGCTGGAACTATTGCCGGGACAGGCTTCGTTGCTCATGGGGCCGAGTGGATCGGGGAAGACCACGCTGCTGTCGATCTTGGGGTGCCTGCTGTCACCGTCGTCGGGCCGAGTCTGGATCGAAGGCCAATTGGTCGAGTTTCGATCTCAAACGACCTTGGGTCTGCTCCGCCGATCGAAGCTGGGCTTCGTCTTTCAACATGCGCGGCTGCTGCCGTTTTTGTCGGTTCGCGAGAATCTGACCGTCATCGGTCGGAACGGTGGCCTGCGGGGCAAGGAACTCACCCAGCGAGTGGATGAACTCACCGATCGCCTTGGGATACAAACTCATCTGACGAAACTCCCGGCTCAGTTGAGTGGTGGCCAACAACAGCGTGTGGCGATCGCCCGGGCGCTGATGTTGCGACCTGCCATCATTCTCGCCGACGAACCGACGGCGGCGCTCGATTGGAAACACGGGCAAGAGGCGGTGCAACTGCTGGTCGAACAGGCTCAGAGCGCCGGGGCGAGCCTGTTGACGGTGACTCACGACGCACGCCTCAGGCCGCTGTTTGATCGGGTGTTCAACATTGATGGCGGCAAAATCTGTGAGGTGGAACCATGAATCGACTGCGAGGACCATTGCTCCTGACAAGCTTCGTGGGATTGGCCGGGTTTGCCGCTTGGCATTTCGTGCAGGCTCACTCGTGGGGCACAACGACCACGCCGGCAGCATCCGCGCACACGTCCCCCGTTCGGATCGAGGGGATCGGCTATGTTGAACCTCGGTCAGAGATTCGCAGGCTCGTGCCGCAAATTGGCGGTGTGATTCGGCGTTGCCAGGTTCGCGTGGGCGAGTCCGTGAAGCAAGGCGATCCGCTCGTCGAGATGGAGGGGTCGTCTCAAGCGGCCGAAGTGGTTGTGGCCGCCGCGCAGCTCGAACTGGCGCGAGCCAAAGCGGCCGACGTGCGGAGCGGCATCAATCCCCTGCGGATCGCACTGGAAGAAAAAGCCTTGGAACGCCTCAAGGTTCAGCATCAGCACACCGAAACGGAGTTCGGCCGGATTCAGCGATTGGTGACTGCCATGACCTCGACGCAAAGTGATCTGGACTCGGCCACCAATGACATGAAACAGGCGGCGATTTCGGTCGCCGAACAGGAAGCCCAACTCCACCACTTGCGCCAGCATGTCACCGACGAACAACGTCGAGTCGCGGACGCAGAAGTCACCGTGGCCGAGGCCGCGCTGGCGCGGGCCAAGCAGTCCTTGGCGAACACCACTTTGGTCGCCCCGTTTGATGGGACGGTCTTACGCTGGCTGAAGCGAGAAGGGGAAGGAGTCAGCCCGGTCTCCCCGGAGCCGGTCTTGTTGTTTGGAGATGTCTCTCGTCTGCACGTTCGCGCGGAAATTGACGAACGCAACGTCACGGCTGTTTGTGCTGGAATGCGTGCGGAAGTCTACGGCACCAACCTGCGGGGCAGGACCAGCCACGGCCAAGTCGTCGCGATCGAACAGGTGATGGGTGACAAGACGGTGTTCTCGCACAGCGCGGCGGAACGAAAGGACTTGGACGTGGTTCAGGTCATCATCGAAATGGACTCGGCGTTCGTCGCCCCCATCGGCCTGCGCGTCGATGTGCGACTGTCTGCGGAAGAACTTGTGCCGCGATGATCTTGGTGACTGCGCTGTAGGTCAGGCTGCGCCTGACTCCTCGATTGAAGGTGTCAGGCACCGCGGATCGTCAGGCACAGCCTGATCTACAGGACTTGGCGTGGGTTCCCAACACCGGGCATACCGACGAATGCGTCGCGGGTGTGGTCAAAGCCCTTGAAAACATCGCAAAAACATGTGGGCAACGGGACGACATGATTGAAGTTCTTCGTCAAATGCCCTGAAGCACAAAGCGATTATGACCACATTTTGAATGCGTTTCCGCTTGGCGACCCCGTCGCATCCAACGCCTAGCAGCCCGTTGAAAAGTAACCCGCAGCGTGAGCGAGGGACGGTGGCATTGCAATAATTTCGAGAAATACATCCCTCGCTCATGCTGCGGGTTACTTCAAATCCCTTTTTCAACCGGCTATTCGATCAGGCGTGAGCGAGCCGCTTCAGTACTTCCACGCCTCGTTCCAGCGTCTGGTCTTCGGCGGCGAAGCTGAGGCGGAAGTGAGTGTCATGCTGGCTGAAGACATTGCCGGGGATGAGGAGCAGTTCGTTCTCGATCGCCTTCGCCACGAACTCAGTGGCGGTCCCCCACGGTGCTTTGATGAAGAGATAGAACGCGCCGCCGCTGGCTCGAATGTCGTAGAGGCCGCTCAGTTCGTTCAGCAGGTACTGGCGTTTCTGCGCGTAGTCGGCCACGCGGTCGGAGACATCGCAATCGAGGGCCGCCAGTCCCGCCCACTGCACGGGTTGAGGAGCGCAGACAAACGTGAACTGCTGCAGCTTAATCATCTGTTGAATCACGTCGGCCGGACCATGCGCGAAGCCGAGTCTCAGGCCGGTCATCGAGTGTGACTTGCTGAAGCCGTCGATCACCAACGTCCGTTCGTTCCACTTAGCCGGGCTGACAAACGGTCGGTCGTAGCAGAAGACGCGATAGATCTCGTCGCTGATGAGGCAAATGTTTTTCTCAGCCGCCAGTTCGGCGAGGCACTTCAGTTCGGCTTCCGTCGCGACATAGCCGGTGGGATTGCAGGGGCTATTGCAGAGGATGGCCTTCGTCTTCGGAGTGATCGCATCTCGGACCTGGTTGAGGTCGATGCCAAAGTCCGGGTACGTGTCGATCTGCACGCACGTTCCTCCCGCCAGCGTCACCAAGTGCTTGTACATCACGAACCACGGGTCGAACGCGATCACTTCGTCACCGGGATTGACGAGGACCGACAGCGCGAGCATCAACCCGCCACTCGTGCCACTGGTGACGAATGCTTGTCTGTCCGAATGTCCCAACTCGGTGGTCACTCGCGACTGAAGTGCCTCGCACAGCGGCGTGATCCCCTGCGTCGAGCTATACACGTTCTTGCCCGCCATCACGGCATCGCACAACGCCCGCTTGACCGACTCGGGCGTATCGAAGTGGGGCTGCCCGATCCCGAGGTTAATCGGATTTTTCATTTTGGCAGCGAGGTCAAAAATCTTGCGAATGCCAGACGCATCGATCTGGTGCATCCGGTCGGCGATCCAGGAGTGATTCATGGTGTATCGGCGAAGCGAGTGATGGTATCCGAGGACCGAACGGCCGGCCCAACGACAACTGGCGGCAGACGATTCGATGGTCCTGCCACAGTTCGACCCGAAGATAACCGATCCCACCAGTGGTGCCGAGTCTCTTCACTGACGAGACTGAACGCGACACGAACACCTCGCGCGACTCTTCTCGTTTCCAACGAATCGACACAAACGGTGGCCTACGCTAAAAGACGATCCGCCGGATGAAGCCCCATTTTTTGCCATACCTCTCACGGCCCACCGCCCACAATTAGCAGTCACTCTCATGAAATTTGCCCTCGTCATTCCCGATGGTGTTGCCGACGAACCTCAAGCGTCACTCGGCGGTAAGACTCCTCTTCAAGCCGCCCACATTCCTCACATGGACGCCGTCGCGCGGCTCGGTCTGACGGGTCGCGCCGATCACGTTCCCGCCTCAATGCCCTCGGGAAGCGATGTTGGAACGATGAGCCTCTTCGGGTACGACCCGCTCGAATACCACACGGGCCGCGCTCCGCTCGAAGCGGCTGCACAGGGGATCGCACTCGGGGAACTCGACTGGTGCATCCGCTGCAACCTCGTCACCGTGACCGACGGTCGCATGACTAGCTTCACTGCCGAACAGATCCCGAACGCGCTCGGTAAGACGTTGGTTCAAGCCCTGCAACGCGATCAATGTGGCAGTGAGCATTGGAAGTTCTACGCTGGCGTCAGCTACCGCAATCTGCTCGTCTATCGGGCGCGCGGTACGGTGGCACCTTTCAGCGCCGCGACTCAAACGACTCCGCCGCACGACATCACCGATCAGCTCATCGAACCACACTTGCCACACGGTCCCGGAGCCGACCTGCTGCGTGAGTTGATGGAGCGGAGCAAACCGCTGTTCGCGGCGTCGCTCGAAAACCAACAGCGGGCTGCGACGGGCTGTCACACCGCGACACAGTGCTGGCTGTGGGGACAAGGTCAACGCCCAGCTCTCAAGCCGTTCCTCGAACGCTTCGGCAAGCGCGGTGCCGTCATCACTGCTGTCGATCTGCTGCGCGGTCTCGGCCGACTGCTCGGTTGGAGCGTGATCGAAGTCGCCGGTGCGACCGGCTATCTCGACACCGACTATGCGGCGAAAGGACGGGCGGCCATTCAAGCTCTGAAAGACGACGTGACCGACTTCATCGTCGTCCACGTCGAAGCAACCGATGAAGCCTCACACGAAGGGCGAGCCGACGAAAAAGTGAAAGCTCTCGAAAATATCGACCGCCATATCGTCGGGCCGTTGCACGAGTACATGCAGTCCCTAGGTGACTATCGGTTACTCGTCTGTCCCGATCATCCAACATTCCTGCGAACGAAGACTCACAGCCACGGCTACGTCCCATTCGCAATGTGCGGCAGCGATATTCTTGCGGACACAGCCACGACTTATGACGAACCTACTGCCGCCGCATCCGCAATCTGCCTCGATCGCGGCTGCGAACTCATGCCGCTGCTGTTTCAAGGAACGTAAGCGGTTTCAGGACGCGCGAACTTGGCCTTGTCCCTGCCTCTCCGTTTTGCGAGGGAGAGACTGAGGTGTTCTTCCGGCGCTCCGCTGCTGAGTGGCCCGCGCGAGACAGTCCCAGTCCAGGTGCGTCAGACTGGCCTCTACGCACTCGCCCGCAACTCGGTGTCGATGATCGGCACCTGCAACTGATCGAGTAGCCCTTCAATCTGATGAGTGACTCGCTCTTGAGCCTCTTCTAACAGGGCCGCAGCGGCGACCAGTTCGCTCTCGCAATCGTCGAGTTCTTCCGTGCGTCCGTTTACCAGTTCGGAGAGTTCGCGAATCTGACTGAGCAGTCGTTCGCAATCATCCGCAGAGGCAACCGCGCGATGTGAGGGAACGGCTTCCATTGGCAGTACGTCCGAAGGCCGCTCAAGCTCGTGCGTGGCGGAGATCGCGGCGACGAGGTTCTTCAACCCTGCCTGCTGTTCGGCAGTGAACTCATCCACCATCGCTTGCTCAGTCGCAATCCGATCACACAACTCTTCGGCGGTCATCATTGTCAAATCTTCGATCAAACTCGTCGTCTCAGCGTCTTCAACCGGCCAGCCAAACCGAACGGTGAACGTGAAGTGACTTAGTTCCAATACATCACCTTCGCGTAACGCGATACGCCGTCGAGGCCGACCGTTCACGATCAATGTCGCCTCATCGACCGCTTCAATCCAAGTTACGTCCGCTTGGCGGCGGATGATTGAATGTAGAGCGGGGCCATCGGGCAGCCGCAACTCGCACTTGCAACTCGCCCCGATTCGCACCTCGTTGTCCTCGACAACGAACGATTCGGAACACCCCTCCAAAATGAATGGAGGTAGAGCCGCCGCTGGCTCTGAAAAAGAGGTCGTACTCGCAGCACGACCATTCAAACGGACAGCAGATGAGATCAACATGGTTCTCGTTCCAACCTCATGTCGGGCGGAGGAAGTACTCACCGAAGCGAGCAGCACACAGCGTCTGATTCGATTTCGTCCGGCTGAATTCGCCGTCGTGAATCAATTGCCGCGCGCTGGCAGACTCGCCGAGTCAGAGGAGCCACGAAGACGGTTCTTATCGTGACGGTCAGACCGCGAACGAAGAGCCTGCTGGCTGACAAAACCCCAAATCCAGTCCGCTCGGGCAACCAGCGAAAACCTTGCCGGTTGTAATGCACAAGGAGAATTCGCCAGCGACCTGTAGCGCGAGGACTGTCGTATTAAACCCTTGTGCGAGTTGTCACCAGCATCTGAAGCAATTCGTGATCTGATCCATCTGCTCAAACGAGAAGGGCACGCCTGAAGCGTGCCCGGTTCACTCTGCATCATTGTTTTCAGCCAACACCATCAAGCCATCAGTGACTGCGCTTCGCGAGGGCCAACATGTGCCGTGCCCGTTGTTGATCGGCGAGTTTGGCCGCTACCTCGGCTTCACCCTTGGCGAGCTTGGCATTGGCGGCGGTCAGTTGCTTCTCAGCATCAGCCACCGAGAGTTCTGTGGCAGCAACCGCGCGATGAGTCAGCAGCGAAATCACCGAACCCTGAACCTGAGCAAAACCACCATCAATAAAGAAGCTCCGTACACCCGATGTCGTCGTCACCTTCAACTCACCGCTACCCAACCGTCCAATCAACGGCAGGCGTCCGGGGAGAACTCCAATGTCACCATCGTAGAGCGGAAAGCGCAGCGCGGAGACCGGCTCATCGAGCAACGTTCGCTCGGGCGTCACAATCACAAGTCGCAGCTTTTCACCGATCGACATAGTTTGGGAACCGAATGCAGTTAACTGTCTTGCCACACATTGACCGGGAGCAATCCTCCCGGTCGGAATCGAACCGACGACCTGCCTCTTTATAAGAAGGCGGCTCTCACCACTGAGCTACGGGAGGGATTGAACCCGCACCGTATGTTGTCATTGGTTTTGGTCATCGTTGTCACATTGCCTTATTGAGCTGACGAGTCGCCCCGCAGCCAAACCTCGCTCAAGCCTTGGCCATTCGCTCAGCCTGCTCAGCCGCTTCCTTGATGCCACCGACATAGAGGAACGCGCCTTCAGGCAGATGATCCCACTTGCCGTCGCACAGTTCTTCAAAGCTTTCGATGGTCTCTTCGCGAGAAGTAATCTTGCCCTTCTTCCCGGTGAACGCTTCCGCCACGAGGAACGGTTGCGACAAGAACCGCTCGATGCGGCGGGCACGATGCACGACCAGTTTGTCTTCTTCGCTCAACTCGTCGATACCGAGAATCGCGATGATGTCTTGGAGTTCGCGATATCGCTGGAGAATCTGTTGCACGCGACGAGCGATCTTGTAGTGACGTTCGCCCACGACCAGCGGGTCGAGGATTCGAGACGACGACGAGAGCGGGTCGATGGCGGGATAAAGGCCCTTCTCAGCAATGCGGCGTTCGAGATAGAGGAACGCATCCAAGTGAGCAAACGCAGTCGCAGGAGCAGGGTCGGTCGGATCGTCGGCCGGAACGTACACGGCCTGCACCGAGGTGATGGCCCCACGATTCGTCGAGGTGATTCGCTCTTGGAGAGCACCGAGTTCTGTACCCAACGTCGGCTGATAACCCACGGCACTCGGCATCCGACCGAGCAACGCAGAGACCTCAGAACCGGCTTGCGAGAAGCGGAAGATATTGTCCACAAACAGCAGAGTGTCGGCACCCGTCGCATCGCGGAACCATTCGGCCATTGTCAGCGCGGTCAATGCGACGCGGAGACGGGCACCTGGTGGTTCGTTCATCTGACCGAACACCATCGCGGTCTGCTCGATCACGTGACGACCGGTATCACCGATCTCGGCCTCCTGCATTTCGAGCCAAAGGTCGTTTCCTTCACGAGTTCGCTCACCGACACCCGCGAACACCGAATAACCGCCGTGAGCCGCCGCGATACGTGCAATCAACTCGGTCAGAATGACGGTCTTACCAAGCCCGGCACCACCGAACAGACCCGCTTTACCACCGCGAACGAACGGCACGAGCAGGTCGATAACCTTAATGCCCGTTTCAAACAACTCGGTTTTGGAACTGAGGTCTTCGAGTTTGGGAGGATCACGGTGAATCGACCAACGCTCTTCGTGAACGACATCGCCGCGACCATCAATTGGGTCGCCAAGTACGTTGAATACGCGACCGAGCGTCCCCTTCCCAACAGGAACACTGACGGGAGCGCCTGTATCGCGCACGTCCATGCCGCGCACCATGCCGTCAGTGCTGCCGAGAGCCACGCAACGGACACGACCACCGCCCAAGTGCTGCTGCACTTCGCCGGTGACCTTGATTTTAAGTCCTTTGATCTCAGTCTCGATCTTCACGGCGTTATAGATCGCGGGCAGATGCGCACCGTCGAACTCCGCGTCGAACGTCGAACCGATAATTTGCGTTACGTGCCCAATGTTGCCGGTCGCGGTCGTCATGGCTTGCGTCTCTTATCTCGAATGGACTTGTGGCCACTCTATCGGTCACAACTGAAGGTCTACTTGTTAGGGAACCGCTACTCCAACGCAGCGGCACCACCGATAATTTCACTGAGTTCCGAAGTAATCTGGGACTGTCTTGCACGATTGTACTGGGCGCGAAGCACTCGAATCATCCCGTCGGCGTTTTCGGTCGCACTCTTCATCGCCACCATGCGGGAGATTTGTTCGCTGACAGCCGCATCAAGGAAGCATTTAAACAATCGCGCCTTGAACGAGGCCGGGACGATCTCTTCCAGAATCTCTTGTGGAGATGGCAGGAATTCGTACGCGGTCTTGGTCTTGCCGCTCTTCGACTCGGCTCCTGCCAGCTTTCCGATCGGCAGCAGAGTTTCGACCACAGCCATCTGACGCGACATCGAAATGAACCGCGTATAGGCCACGTCAAGGCGGTCGATCTCTCCAGAGATAAACTGCTCCGTGAATCGCTTCGCCAGAACATCGACCTCGTCGAACGAGACTCGATCTTCAAAGTGTGTGTACGAGGCGGTGGTTGGCAGTTTTTGAAACTTGAAGAAGCCAATGCCACGCTTGCCCGATACTTCAACATCGAGCTTCACGCCATCCGCTCGAGCTTGACGCAATCTCTGCTGCGTGTGACGAAGAACAGCCGCGTTGTAGCCGCCACACAACCCTCGGTTGGAGGTAACCACCAGCAGGATGCTCTTCTTTTCGGACTCACGCTGTTGCAGCAACGGGTGCGAAATGGACGAGCCGCTTTCCTTCAGAGTCTCCGACAGATCAGCAACCATCTCCGACATTTTCTTCGTGTAGGCCGCCGCTTGCGTCGCGCGGTCCATCGCCTTTTTGAAGCGAGCGGTCGCGACCAGTTCCATCGTCCGCGTGATCTTGCGGACGTTGCGAACGGCCTTCAACCGTTTGATGATCGCTCGTGCTTTGGCCATGAATCACTCGTGCCTGACAAACGCTGATCGAACCACTCGTAGGACAGATTAATCACCTGCCTAAACTCAATTTCTCGCGCGGGGCTGACCACGCGAACCGGGGTCGCTCCAAAGCAACTTACTTAGCAGCCTTGGCTGCGGTCGCTTCCCAGCGAGTCCGCCATTCTTCCAGAGCGGCCTTCAAACCGGCCTCCGTTTTATCGTCGAGCGCACCCCCCGTGATGATGGCGTCGCGA
>JAYTXB010000869.1:0-7829 GCA_043743205.1 Schlesneria sp. | reverse complement strand
CTCGCTATGGCATTGGCTTCACCGTCACCTGCACGGTTGTTTCGGCAATCACGGGCCAGCGTCCGTCCTTGAGTCCCCTCGCGCGGACAATGAACGACTGCTCGCCTTCCAAACGCGGGTCTTTGCCAAGCTGAATGACCAATAGGCTCTCGACTTGTTCGTTGATGGTGAGTGGTGCGGCGGTGATCAGTCCCACTTGCGATTCCTCCGGCACAAGTTCGATTTGAACTGGCCCACGAAACTCAGGAGCGCGGACCAACGACAGCGGAATGCGAAACTCTTGTCCGAGCGTCACGGAAATTTCGCCGCTCGCATGGCTCAATTTCATCAGCGCCCCTTCAGGCAAGATTCCAATGCGTAGCTCCTGTCGCTGAAGCAGTGTTCTCACTTTGCCTTTGGGGTCGGGCACTCGCACCGAGCCGTTCAGGATCATGCGGCTTGTCTTGGTTGTCTCCATCCACTCGGGAACGAAGATCGGGTACTCGACGCGCGTGGCATCCGGGGCGACGACGAATTCGTCACTCGCCAATCCTTGGCGATGACGCTGCTGCTTGGCAGTCATCTCCAGTGTGATTGGCCCGGCGTAGCCTTCGAGTCGCTCGATCAGAATCGGCGCGAGAAAAGTGCTGCCGCGATGGACCTTTCGCACGTCGTCAAGTCCTTCCGGCGTGAGCTTGATGCGCGGCTTCATCGTCGTCGCCAACAATACCGTTCCGACGTGGAGGACGACCGGATGGTCATCGAGTCGTGGCGTGGCGGTGACTCGACACAGCACCGCATTGGTCGGTGCATCGGCTGCACACGTGAGGTCAACGGCCAGTTCGACCGCGTTCTCGGGGATGGCCAGGTTGGCGGGAGCCGTGACCCCTTCCGGAAGCGGGGCGAGCGTCAACGGAATCGGGCCTTTGAAGCCTCCCACACGTACAGCCTTCACCACCAACTTGCCCGGCGTGCCGAGTGCGATGGCCAGTTGAGTTGGCATTGTGAACAAGACCTCTTCGCGTTGAGGCTCGATGCTGAGCCGATAGTTTGCAGCACGCGAGCCACTCTTACCCGAACGCTCAGCGACGACGAGGTGATGTACTCCATCTGCGAGTGCGACAAACGACAACTTCGCGTCGGTGGTGCCGGGTGCGTCGTCCGAGTTCGCGAGCGATTTGCCATCGACGCCGATGACCGTCAGTTCCAGATCGAGCGGTGAACCGAACTCGCGCGCTTGAGCAGAGACACGCCACGTGTCACCTTTCTTCAGCATGATCGAGTATCGATCGGAACCGAACCGCGTTTCGATGCAGCCCGTGACCGCGCCGGGTGACGCGAGTGCGGACTCCAGCGACTGACCTTCGACCGACCGCGGCTCGACCGATTCCACCAAGTCCGAAATCCCCAGTGTGAATGGTGCCGCGTTGCCCCACGGCGTCTCTAGCACGTAGGCGAACGAGTTCACGATGGCATCCTCGGGAAATCGCACGTCACGCGAGACCGATTCCAACAGCGGCCCGCCGGTCGCCAAGCCGATCCCCACGAATTCCACGGAGCGATTTTCTCCACGATGGCCCGCAGCAGGATAAGCGGCTTGGACGTGAGGACCGGCGTACAGCGCGAGCCGATAGACGTAGGAACGATCACCCGCGAAGTCGAGATCGTGCAGGCTCAGTTCGTAATTTTGACCGGCCTGGGCGTGCATCGTCAGCGTGAGGTCGCGCCCTTCGGAATCGGAGGCGTCGAGAAGAACTCTCCCGTCCGCATCGCGCACCTGCACCATGCCATGCAGAGGTGAACCGAGTTGCCGCGCGATGAGCTGAATCGTGACCGGCCCCGCGTGGGGCACTTGGAACTGGTAGCGGTCGATCTCCTCAATGCGCCGGATTTGCCCCGAGACGATCACGGGCAGCGCAGACAGAATCTGGGCCGACTTTCGCCGCCCGTCTTCAACGATTTCAGGGACCACCCCGACGTGAATCGTGCCGGGTGGCGACGCTCCATTTGCGTTGGCCACCTGCCAACGAACCAGTCCGGGTGGGACTTCGGCCGGGATCGTCAGTCGCGCAGTGAACTCACGCGACAAGGGCCACGCCGGACCGCGTGCTTTGAAACCGAACCAATACGGCGGCTCAGGAACCAAGACGGGTGAAGCGGCTCCAATCAACTCCAGCTTGATGCGCGGATCATGCACGAAGAGCTGCATGTCGGGCGTCCAGTCGTAGCCGCCGAGGATCACATCCACGGTCGTTCCCGCGCGAGTCCCCGCTGGTGAGACATAGCCGATCTCGGGAACGAGTTGCCCCCATGCGTTCGTCATCCAAAGACAAATCAGACAGACCGTGGTTCTCATTCGATGGGGCCTCGTTGTGTGACGTGGTCAGGGGAGATGCTCGCGAACGAAATCGGAGAGCGGCACGCGGAGTGACTCGATCTGAGACACCAATTGAACCAAGCTTGGCGGTGCGTCTGCCAGAGTCTGCCGTCGGCCGAGTTGTTCGAGTTGCCACGCAAACTCAGAAGTGGATTCCGCTCCGACCGCCAACAGTTCTCCCTTGAGCCCGTGCGCGAGTCGCTGCACGGCATCAGCCTGTTGCGAACGCACCGCCTCATCGAGACCGGCCAGTGTTTCTGGGACCGATGACAGGAAGAGTTCGATCACTTCCGCGAGTAGCGGCCGATCGTCATCGACTCCTTCCAGCGCGGCCTTCCAATTGATCATTGCCGCGAGCGGAGGCGTGACCGGAGACTCGGTTGAGACCACGCCAGTCGCGGTAACGGCCAGAGTGGCCGTGTTGGCTGAGCCGAACAGGGAAAGGAGCTTCTCAGCGAGCAACTTGGCACGGATCGGCTTCGGCAAGTAGTCGTCCATCCCCGCTGCGAGGCATCGTTCACGATCGCCCTTCATCGCATGGGCGGTCATTGCCACGATCAAAATGTGCCCGCCCTGTTGAGCCTCGATGCCGCGAATGGTCTGCGTCGCCTGCAAGCCATCCATCTCCGGCATCTGCACGTCCATCAGGATTAGGTCGAATGGTTGCAACTGCCACTCGGCCACGGCGAGTCGTCCATTGCCGGCCACGGTGACGCGATGCCCTTGCTTCGTCAGCACGCCCACAGCCAGCTTTTGGTTGGCGGCGTTGTCTTCGGCGAGCAACACATCCAGCGGGCGGGCCACGATTGCCGCGCGGCCCTCGTCGGTCGGACGCGAAGGTGACTCCAACGCCGCCACTCCGAGCGTGGTGACGATGGCATCGAACAGCTCAGACTGCTTGATTGGCTTCATCAGGCGCGCGGCGATCCGTAGCTCATCGCGTCGCGCCGCATCCCCCTCACGGCCACTCGACGTGAGCATGATGATCTGCGTTTTGTCGAATTGGCTCTCGGCTCGAACCAACTCGACAAACATGAAGCCGCTCACCTCGGGCATATTCACGTCGGACAGAATCAGTCCGATGGAATCGCCCTGGGCATGCGACTCGCGCAGCAGCCGCAACGCATCGTGCGCATTCGAGGCCAGCACGGGCCGCATTCCCCAATTGCAGACCATCTCGCCAAGGATGCGTCGATTGGTGGCGTTGTCATCGACAATCAGCACGTTGGTGTCGGCCACGACATCGGTACGACGTTCGACACGCTGCACGCTCTCATTGGGAACGAGCATCTTTGCTGTGAAGTGAAACGTGCTGCCTCGCCCGAGTTGGCTCTCCACCCAGATGCGACCCTGCATCAGACCGACCAGTCGCGAGCTGATTGCCAACCCCAGTCCCGTGCCGCCATACGTTCGCGTCGTGGAGGAGTCTGCCTGTTGGAACTCCTCGAAGATCAGCCCCTGCTTGTCCGCTGGAATGCCAATCCCCGTGTCAGTCACCGAGAACCGCAACAGTGCCTCAGTCTCCGTGCGTGACTCGCATCGCACGGTCAACACAACTTCGCCTTGCGGCGTGAACTTGATCGCGTTGCCGACGAGATTGATGACGATCTGCCGCAATCTCGCATAGTCTCCATCGAGCATGAGCGGCACATTGCTGTCGATCTCGAACGCCAACTCGAGTCCCTGGCGCGAGGCCCGGACCGCGAGCGACTTCATGGTGTCGCCCAGTGTCTCGCGCACGTCGAAGAGGGCGGGGTCGAGTTCAAACTTGCCCGCTTCGATCTTCGAGAAGTCGAGGACATCATTGATGAGCGTCAGCAGCGCGTCGCCCGACTCCTGCACGATCGAGAGATACTCGCGCTGATTGTTGGTCAGCTCGGTGTCGAGGACCAGTTCGGTCATCCCGATGACCGCGTTCATCGGCGTGCGAATCTCGTGGCTCATGTTGGCGAGGAAGTCACTCTTGGCCTTGCTCGCCGCGTCGGACGCCTCCTTCGCTTGGCGAAGCTCCTGCTCCGCCCGCTTTTGAGCGGTCACGTCCCAGAACATCCCTTGAATGCCGATCACCTGACCATCCACCGCGCGCACCGGGCCTTTGAACGTCTGAATGTAGAACCGCTGGCCATCGGCGTGAATCAGTTCCTCGATGTCTTCAATCGTGGCTCCTTCGTCGAGGATACGCTGGTCGTCACGACGGTACTTCTCAGCGAGATCGCGTGGGAACAAGTCGAAGTCGCTCTTGCCTCGGAACGATTCGAGTGGTTCGCCCAGTGCGTCGCAGAACCGTTGATTGCCGAAAACGAGACGGAACTCGGAGTCTTTGCGGAAGACGCTGAGCGGCAAACTTTCGACAAGCGATTGGTAGTGCGCGTCGGACATTTGCAGCGCTTCCCGCGCAGCCACATCTTCCGTCACATCCCAAAACAAGACTTGGACCCCCACGATCCGACCATCGTGATGCCGGATGGGCGACTTCACCCGGTCGATGATTCGGCGCGTGCCGTTGAGTCCCGCCAACTCTTCGATGTCGTGCAGCACCTCACCGTGTTCCAACACGCGCCGATCATCAAGGGCGAACTTGCGAGCCAGTTCTTCCGGAAAGAGTTCAAAGTCAGTTCGACCGAGAACCTTGTCCGCCGTGACCCCATGTTGTTCGCAGTAATGGCGGTTCACATACGTGCGGCGTCCCTGTGTATCTTTGCGGATCAGGCTCAGCGGCATTTGTTCGGTCAGCGACTGATGCTCGGCCAGTGCTTCCGCCATCTCTCTGGCCGAGCGTCGTTGTGCCGTGACATCCGTCGCCACGAGCAGCGCGGACGTGGCGGCTTCTGCCGCGAGACTTACCGTCGTGAATCTAGCTTCCAGCCAGCGAATCGCACTCGAAGGTTGCACGATCCGAAAAGCCAACTCGGACCAGACTCCGGGGGGGAGCGCCGCCAGCAGTTGGCTCACTTTCGCGCGATCATCCGGATGAACGGCCTCAAGCCACGAGGCCTCACTCGAACGGAACTCCTGCGTCGAACGCCCAAATGCCAGCTCGGCACGGCGATTCTCATCGTGGACTCGACCACCATCGCGCGCAAGACACACGACCAATTCACTCGTCGCCTCCAGCAGCAACGGCAGCGCCGCAGAAAGCGGGCGCGGAAAGCTCGACTCGCTGGAGATGTGCATGGGCGAATCCGTTTTAAAAGGCGCGACGACTCAGGGACGGTGGCAAGCGGTGCGTGTCGTCTTCAAGACGCACCAGTGTCGATCTCTCACGTCGTTCGTTTCACCGCGTGGGCCACGCCCCTGCGCGGCTACTCCACGGCCACGAACCGCACACAGACGGGGCTGCCGACTTCCACTTTCGTGCCGACTGGAGTCAATTGACCTGTTGTTCCGTCGATGCGAAACGTGAAGACATCGTTGGTCCCCTGATTAGCTGCCAACAGGTATCGCCCCGTGGGGTCAATGTTAAAGTTGCGAGGAGTCTTGCCTCCGGTCAGACAATGTCCGGCTGAAGTCAATTTTCCGGATCCCTCGTCGAACGAAAAGATCGCGATGCTGTCATGACCACGATTCGAAACGTAGACGAACTTTCCTGACGGATGCACGACGGTCTCCGCCGTGGAGTTCCCCTTTACTGCGTGCGGCAACGTAGACAGAGTGTGGACTTCGGACAGCGCTCCCTTGTCTCCGTCGTAACGGAATGCCGTGACTGCCGAGGTCATCTCGTTGTTGACGAACGCAAAGCGGCCCGTTGGATGAAAGGCCAAGTGGCGCGGACCACTGCCGGGAGAAACAACTCCGGCAGGAGGATCGTTCGCCACGAGTGAGCCTTTGCTCGCATCGAACCGATAGATCAAGACCTTGTCGAGACCCAGATCGGCGGCGAACGCAAAACGATTGGCGGCGTCGAGATTGATCGAGTGCGCATGCGGCTGCTCTTGCCGAGACTTGTCGATGCTCGATCCGACATGCTGGATCGAAGCGCTCGCCGCAGACAACTTGCCCGTTGCGTCAATGGGCAACGACGCCACACTGCCTCCACCGTAATTGGCCACCAGTACGTTCTTGCCCGCCGCATCGACGACGAGATGACACGGCCCGGCTCCCGCTGAAGACTGCTGGTTGAGCAGCGTCAACTTGCCAGAAGCGGCGTCGATCGCGAAGGCACTGACACCTCCCAGTGGCTTCCCTTGGAAGTCGGAGATTTCGCTGACGGCATACAAAAACTTGCGGCTCGGATGGATCGCGACAAACGACGGACTCGTGATCTCTGCCGACAACTGAGGCGGCGAAAGTTGCCCGGAAGCCAGGTCGAGAGTCGAGTGATAAATTCCTTTGCTCAGCGGTCCCGTATACGTTCCGAAGTAAACTCGCAACGACTGAGGAGCGACGGCATCTGCCGCTCGAACGACCGGAACGGAGAGGACTCCCACAGCCAGCAACGCCAACCCAACCGAAACGCGAATACACATGAGACACCTGATTCACGAGGAGCTGCACGACAGAGATCAACGACCGAGTGGCCGCAAGTGAGCCAGACGATAGGCCGACGATTCCCATGCGCCAAGCAATCGGCTGGTGCGGCACAGACCTTCGGTGCCGTCGCTCATTGCCGGTCACAATTTGGAATTGTGCAAGGGCGCAGCTGGATCGAGGAAGTCACCGCGCCGCAAACCCTCATCCAGCATCGAGTCGAAGTCCGTCAGGTCTTCGGCGACTGGACCGTCTTCAGAAAAGGTAGCCTCGAACCTCGTTCCCAAGCTCCAGCTTGGGAACGCCCGTTTTGGAAGCTCCCGCTTCCCGTGAACCTGACCGAACACGAAGCTGGAGCTTCGAGAAGTCCGGTTCCCAAGCTGGAGCTTGGGAACCAGAACCAAAACGGGAGGTCCAAACAGGACCGTTTTGAGTCTCCAATGTTTCTGGGCGAGCCAAAAACGTCACGTTTGAGACACCGGCGCTCGCGGGACTGCCAAAAAAGTCCGTTTTGAAGTGGCCGAGCGTCTCGGCGTCGTGCCCTCGCCCAATTTGGCAGTCCGACGAATCTCGCCGCTCCATTCACGACCATTTTGGACTTCCCCAGTTCCTCGGAGCTTCATTTGAGAGCGTTTTGCTGGCCCCATGATCCTGTAAGTCATGGCACGGCCTAACCTAAGGCACTATCCCTGACGCGGTCGTGAATGAGTCCTTTTAACGTTTGGTCGCCACGCCATCGGCGTGGGAGCGAATGGGGATGAACCTCAGCACGCACGCCGATGGCGTTGCTGCTAGTCGTCCGACTTCAGGCCGCGCGAGTTATGGTTTGGAGGATTTCGTCATCGACCTAGCAGCCCGTTGAAAAACTGTAGGATGGCCTTCTAGGCCGTCGTTTTCTGCGGGAAATCGGACGGGCAAGATGCCCATCCTACGTTTTTCAACGGGCTGCTAGGCGAGTGGCAGGTAAGAATTTACCGTAGACCGGACGCCTACGTCCGGTCTTTTC
>JAYTXB010000868.1:0-2728 GCA_043743205.1 Schlesneria sp. | reverse complement strand
GTTCCCCTGTTCGACCTTGGCCGTTCGCCAGATAGGCCGATTCCGCTTGGCGAGGTAAGCCATCGTCGGCTGATACGCCGCGTAGCCCGCTCCGCCGAGCACCGCGATCACAATTAACAGCTTGACAAAAAATCGCATGAGTCTTTCCCAGCGGGACGAATAAGGACCGCGACGTTATACCTCACGCGGCCGAGCATGAGGCTCACCCAATTAGCCGGAACGCGCTAGCGTCCGGTTCGAGAGAGACGATTGAATTACGAACCGGACGCTAGCGCGGTCCGGCTGATCTCTCGTCGCCTCAATTTCCGCCGCGCGAGGTATATACATCATGCGGCCCCTTCGGAATCTCTTATGGCCGAACTTGATTCACCACGACTACCTCGCCTTCGCATCCCCCGTTTCGGAGTTTCTTCGTGGCCCTGATTGAGATTCGCGATGTCTGCAAAGTCTATGACCTCGGCGAGGTGAAGGTCGAGGCACTCAAGAATGCCAATCTCACCATTGAGCAGGGCGAGTACGTCGCGTTGATCGGGCCATCCGGCTCGGGAAAAAGTACGCTCATGAACATGCTCGGTTGTTTGGATCGTCCCACGTCGGGCAGCTACAAACTTGCCGGAGAAGAGATCGCCACGATGTCGGGCAACGACCGCGCCCGCATTCGCAATCAGCGGATCGGCTTCGTCTTTCAGAACTTCAACCTGCTCGCGCGGACCTCGGCCCATGAGAACGTCGAACTGCCGTTGCTCTACACGCACGGTATCTCGGCCAGTGAACGACATTGCCGCGCGACCGAGAAGCTCAAACTCGTGGGACTCGGCGATCGACTCGATCATCACCCGAGCCAACTCTCCGGCGGACAACAGCAGCGTGTCGCCATCGCTCGCGCCTTGGTCAACGAACCGGCAATCCTGATGGGCGATGAACCAACAGGGAACTTGGACTCGAAGACCAGCCGCGAAGTGATTCGCCTCTTTCGCGAGCTGAACGAATCGTCCGGCATCACGGTGATCCTCGTGACGCACGACCAGAACGTGGCGAAGAACGCGCGCCGCATCATCGTCCTCCGCGACGGTGGCATCGTGTGCGACACGCCCGACTTTCTCCAAGCGACACAGGCGTTACAAGCCGACGCGGTGGAATGATCCGCATGTCGAGTCCAACCGCCGGACGATGAATGACCACGGAAATCGGCACGACCGGCACGTTGGTCCGCTCGGCGGCGAGTTGAAGAACGGCTGAATTGGATTGATTGACCACCCGTTGAAAAAGGGGAGTGAAGTAACCCGAAGCGTGAGCGAGGAACGCATTTCTCGAAAGTTTCGCAACCCTTCCGTCCCTCGCTCACGCTTCGGGTTACTTCTTCAACGCGCTGCTAACCGCGTGGCCCACGCGGTTAGACGAATAAACGGCACTCCACCTCACTCGGAATCGGCATGACTGGCCACACTGCGATCCTCGCGCTGATCTGGTTCGTCGTTGCGGCACAGCCTGCCGCAGCTCAACGGCTCGTGCCCACGTTCTTTCCCGAGCAGCGGTCGATCGTCGTGCGTGATCCGTCGCAACTGATGCCGTCGCGACTGCCGGACTCACAGCCACCATCGACGGTCTCGAATCCGCAACCGGAGCTTCAACCAGTTCCTGTTTCGCTCGATGACACAATCCGGATGTCGCTCGGCAACGTGGACGTGATCCGCGTGCTGGCAGGGACGACGGCCACCAACAGCGGGCGCACGATCTACGATCCGGCCATCAACAACACGGCCATCGACCAACAGCACGCTCGGTTCGATCCGACGCTCTCCGTCAGCAACACGTGGAATCGGATGGAGAACCCGCAGGCGGTCTTCGACCCGCTCATTCCCGGCCAGTCGATCATCACGGGGCTTCGGAACGACAGCTTCAACACTTCAACGAACCTCACCAAACAGAACGCCTTCGGTGGGACATTCGGCGTTGGGTTCGATGCCACGCCCTCGCGACTGACTCCCGGCACGTTCCCGCTCAACCCGCAGACGCGCTCGTCGAGCAACCTCAACTACACGCAACCACTGCTGCAAGGCGGTCGCCTCGGCGCGAACCTCGCCCCGATCGTATTGGCCCGCATCGACACCGAGCGTTCCTACTTTCAGCTCAAAGATTCGATGCAGGAGCATGTGCGCGGTGTGATCGAAGCGTACTGGTCGCTGGTTGCCGCACGGACGGACGTGTGGGCACGACGGACGCAGGTCGATCAACTCGCCGAAATTCTCCGCCGCATCAACGCCACTGTGAGAACGGGGACGGGTAATCGGGGCGATCAGGCGCAGGCTCAACTGGCGCTCGCCAATTTTCGAGCGAGTCTGATCGCTTCGGAAGGGAACCTCATTCAGCGTGAGGCGGGTCTGCGCAACATCGCGGGCTTGACCCCTGCCGACGGCACGCGACTCATCCCGAACTCGCCTCCGCAACGAGAGCGTTTTCAGCCCGACTGGTCGTCAATTGTGGAACTCGCGGGTGAGCGTCGGCCCGACATCATCGAGTTAAAGCTCATCATTGAGGCCGATCAACAGCAGTTGCAGATCGCCCGCAACACGGCCCTGCCGAGGCTCGATGCCGTCAGCCAGTACCGCTGGAATGGTCTCGAGGGAGTGATGCCGAACGGCGCGTCGCTCTCGTCGCCAGCGGGAGCGTTTACGGACTGGACGCTCGGTGTGAACTTCTCGGTGCCGCTCGGGCTGCGTCAGTCGCG
>JAYTXB010000867.1:0-1132 GCA_043743205.1 Schlesneria sp. | reverse complement strand
ACCCCGCGCGGGCCTCTTGCTGAAACCGCGCGAGCATCCCGCGATCGTGCTTGAACTGATCGAGCAACACCTTGAGCGCGACGACTTCCCCCGTCTTCGAGTCCGCCGCTTGATAGACCCAGCCCATGCCGCCGATCCCAAGCACGTCCAGCAACTTGTACTCGTCGAAGAAGAAGCCGCGCGAGCGACCTTCGAGCAGCCGATCCGACTGAAACGGAGTGAGCAACCCTCGCTCGACCAAAATGCGAGCGGCGTCTCCATCCGACTTCACCCCCTGCACTGCCAACTCGCGCGACACTGCCGTGACTTCTCGCACCGCGAGCAGCCCGCTCTCTGAGAGATGTTGCCAGAACGAATTGACGACCGGAGGTGCTGCCATACCGATCTCGCAATGAAGTGCTTGTGTTGAGACTCGACCTGCGGAAACATTTGCCTGACGGAGGCTGCCTGTTGAAAAACGTAGGATGGCCTCCCAGGCCGTCCGTTTTTTGCTTGGAAAGTGGACGGGCAAGGTGCCCATCCTACGTTATTCAACAGGCTGGTAGGCTGCGATGAAGCGTTCTCTCGCCGTGAGAACCGTGAAACACGTTGGCAAGGGATGGCTCAATCGAGAATCTATACTCCGCTCGGAAATGTGTCACTCTTGGCCGCGTGAAGTCGATGAGCCGGATCGGCGGGCAGTATAAGCTCGACTTGCCCCTCATCCAATTGGTTTGCACGCAAAGTACAGACCTCGCCAGAAAACCTTTTGAAGAGACCGATCGTGGGGACGGATCACCCGCACGACCGAAGGCGTCGAACGAGTCGAACATCGCCGTGAGGGATGCCGTGGACCGAGGGCGGGCCGGTCAATAACACTTCCTTTGAAAAGTAACCCGCTGCGTGAGCGAGGAAGTACCGTTGTTTGCGATGTGCTGGCCTCCCTTGCTGACGCTTTTAGAAGTTGCGTTATTTGAGGATTGAAGTCGTCTTCGCCCCAAGGGGGCCTCGGAGACCAGCCCAGGGCCAGGGAACACCGTGAGCGCCGCCCTGGGAAACCGAACACCAGAACGTTGTGCCCTGAAGGGGCACGGGAAATATTAGTCGAGACCACGCGGCCTCGTGAACCGATCTGTCAAACCTCCTGTGCCCC
>JAYTXB010000866.1:0-2038 GCA_043743205.1 Schlesneria sp. | reverse complement strand
AACTTACCGACACCGACGATCAGCCCCTCACGAATCGCGAGATCACCCACGACACCCGGCGAGCCACTGCCGTCATAGAGCGTCCCACCCCGCAGCACGAGGTCCGCCTGAATCGGCTCCGCACCGGCCAGCCTCTCAGGGATCAGCACGCTCCACACAAACAGAAGACAACAGGCCGAAAGGATGTGCGCGCGGCAAGACTTCATACTGGGTCTCTCATGGAACGTTGTTGTCTCGAACGTCGTCTTCATCCGTGCCCCAGCCTTGCCATCCGTGCGGTCCCCTCTGTCTTTGAATTTGATCGCACGGATGGCAGGGCCGGAGCACGGATGAAGAGCGGGAGCGTGCTGCTTCACCGAAAACGTATCCTCACGGCAGTGTTTATGTGGTCATGACGACACCACGTCAGTCTTTTCGTTTCCCCGCACTTCTGCGTTTCTGTGCATTCCATTTTCGATTGGACTGCTTCAGCTTCAGTCGCGGATCTGCCTCTACTTGCAACACGCAATTCATCAACTCAAGGTGAGTATTCGTGGTTAGTTTGCCTTCGCGGAAAGCATCCAGCGTGTTTTGTTCTTCGCGATATCGCCTCCAGAACTCCAGCCATCGCTTTCTGTTTTGAACGGATGGCACGCGCATCTTCCAGTGAACATACTCACAACTGACTCCGCACTGCGGACACGCCAATGACTCTTGAGCTTGTTCGCGGCGGTATGTCTTCCCACATGGAATGCAGGCCCAAGTTCTGTTGCTCATGGAATTCGCCTCGGTCTTGATGATTCATCCAACGCGCCGTCACTTCGGTGGCGTCGCCTGCTTCGGAGTCTTCTGGCGGGCGACATCTTTGGTGAATTGCTCGAACGCGCGTTTGTAGGTTGGCGGGACGTTGGTGCGGCGCGATTCGATCTGATTGACCTCGCGCTGCGGGGAGTTCTCGCCGGTGCGTTTCGTGCCACGTTTCTTCAGGTCGAGACTCTTCAGCATCTCTTCAAATTGCTCGCGGCGTGCGACGGATTCGGGAGTCTCGTCGCTCGGATTGGACTGCTCCAAGTGCTTGCCGAGTCGTTCGGCGAAGCGTTTCATTTCGGCTTCGGTCCACCCGAGTTGTTCGAGCAACTCGGGATCGACATCGCCCCGTTCCAACTCCTTTTGAAGCCGCTTCAAGACCAGCTCGGTCGCCTGCTTGTTGTACTCCAAGTTGGCTGCTTCCTCTTCCAGTGCTGCGGCCGGTGATCCATCGCCTGCGTCAGGAAGCTCGCCACTCGCACCGGGGTTGGCACTGCCGCCACCCTGTGCGGGCATCTTGCCACCGGGCTTGCCGCTCCCCTTGCCACCCTTATCCGAGGGCTTGCCACCAGGAGATTTTCCTTCGCCCTTCCCTTCGCCACCTTTGTCGCCGGGCTTATCTCCCGGCTTGCCATCCTTGCCGGGTTGCCCTGGTGGAGAATCGGACTTCGGCGGTCCAGTCTCGGACTCCGGTCCTGCTGGCTTGTCCGCGTTGCTCTGCTCTGGTTTCTTGTCGGATGAGTTTTTGTCGGCACCTTGATCGCCCGGCTTGTCGTCGCCCGGTTGAGCTGGTTCGTTGGAAGGCTTGCCATCGTCACCCGGCTTGCCGTCCTTCGAGGAAGGCTTGCCATCGGTCGAGTCGTTCGGCTTGCCGTCGTCCTTTGGATCACCGGTTTGGGGCTTGCCATTCTTGTCGGTCTTCGATCCCGGTGCAGGCTGAGTCTTCCTTTCGGGAGACGGTTGTTTCGAGTCACTCGGCTGCTTGTCGCCGGGCTTCTTATCGGACGCACCCGGTCCCGGTTGCTGGCTCGGCTTGCCCGCTTTGTCGGGCTTGTCGCCGCCCGTTTCGCCGCCGTTGTTGGCATCGTTCGTGCGCTGGTTCTTCTTGCTCGCGGGTGGCTGAGGCTCATCGGCCGTGGGGGAGTTGTTGTCTTTCTTCGTCGTGGACGGCTCGGGTTTGGGCTGCTCAGCCGGATCGGCCGGTTGCTTCTCGCCAGTGGCATCGCTCGGAGATTTCCCCGGCTGTGGTTTT
>JAYTXB010000865.1:0-1685 GCA_043743205.1 Schlesneria sp. | reverse complement strand
GCCTGCAGCACTTCGGGAGCAAATTGCGGATGGACATTCGTGTTCACAGAAACGACCGAGCGTGGAACACCGTTTTCGCGGAGATGAAGCTCCAGTCCGCGTGAACGCCACAGCGTGTGCGGTCCGTGGGGGCCTTCCAAGCGAGCGATCATGCGTGTGTCATCGAGTTGCGATAGCAGTCGTGACTCCCAACCCGACCGATGCGCGACGAATGCCGGTGTCGAGAAGAGCAGCTTGGAAACGCGTGCCGCATCGTCCTGAGACCGCCAGGTTGGCAATGCCAGGCCTGCCAGAGCGAGGCCGACAAACGCCAGCCTGCTCGTCCACTGACCGAACCCGTCGCGGGATCGAACTTGCTCGATGATCGCGAGCAACACCAGCATCCCGCAGCTGAGTCGCAGCGACGCAATCAAGCCTTGTGTTTCAACGGCAGCACCGATGAACAGTAGCCCGAGCAGAAATGGCAGGCCGAACAGCGAGATCGCCCGCGCGAGTCCCTCGAACGGCGAGCCGTCCAAACGGGGTGAACTCACGCGACGAGACACTAAGCCTCCGACAGCGATTCCCAACGGAGCGACAGCCACAACGAAAAGCATGGAACGAGCCAGCAACAACGTCGCGACCCAGGTCAGCGACGCATTCATCCACAGTGTCAACTCGACTACCGCCGGGAACGCCAACCATAACCAGGCACTCCAGGCCGCAACCGCCAACCACGCCCAACGTGTTGAGATCGTGTTTGATTGCGAACGAAACAACCACAGTCCACAGCCGCAGCCAACAACCAATCCGATCCACTCGGCTGTTCCGACTTGGAAACCGCTCGGCATGAGCTGTCCAATGAGCCGAGTCACCGCCGCGAACAGGCCCCCCAACGCGACGGCTGCGAGGATCGAGACGACGTTTGTCATCGAACCCAATCTCGTGAGTTGGACACTCTGGCCAGTTCCGCTTTGGTCGTGAAGCAAGGATGGTCTGGAGTACGGATCCTCCACAGACCGCAAGCCAAGCCACCAACAAACGACCGTAACGCAGAGTGCCCCCAGAGCCACGAGCCAGGCTCCCACCATTGGCACGAGTAACAGAGCATTTGCACCGAGACCACATCCGATACCAAGACAGGCCGCGAATGCCGCGAACTCGGGAGAGCAGCCTCGCTCAAAGGAACGCCGACAGCTCGTCTCGATCACTCGCGCCAAACAGAACGCCGCCACGATCCAGATCGGCGCGGCACAAACCAGCGCAAGCAGAGTCCGAGTCGCAAACGACTCCAACGTCACCACCGGCACTAGGCTAATGGAAGAGGTCAAGCCGAACAGAGCTGCGGGAATCAACAACACTCCAATGGAGGCCGCACCTGCCCAGTAAGCTGCCCGTGTGTACTCACCAAACCGAGAGACACGAGCGATGAGCAGTCCCACGCCGAACATCACGCACGCCGACGCGAGGAACTCGCGTTGCTGGCCCCAGGTGAGCAACCACGGCAAGGTCGTCGAAATCAGCAGCAGGCCAACCAGCAGCCCACCAGTAAATGCTGAAATCGCTCCTCGCTCAGAAAGCCGCGTCCAAATCAAATGCCTTTTTACGATCGGCAATTGCCCAAGCTGCATGGCGTCCCTGCCCTGATGAATCTGTGCCAGCACGGCAACCACTTCAATGGTCTCACGCGGCCACTGCGGCAGGTT
>JAYTXB010000864.1:0-1938 GCA_043743205.1 Schlesneria sp. | reverse complement strand
GCCAGTGTCGCGTCATCGATTTTCGGGGCGACGGCGGTCTTGATCTCGGCCCGAAACGGTTGCGAGAACGCGCTGGCGAGGACTCGATCCGAGTAAGCGTGCGGCGTTGCTTCCGCCTTCACCACGAAGTCGATCACCGGCTCGGCCGATTCCAGCGGAACGACGATCCGAACAGTCGCCTGCTCGGGTTGGTCGGGCATCACCATCTGTGGTGCCGCTGCCACGAGCGGGAAGTTGCCCGCTGCGGGATTGTTCGGATCACGCTTGCGCACTGGCTCGGTCGAGTCGAGCGAGAGCTTCACCGGCAGAGCTTCTTCGTTCGGTTGCGGCTGTCGTTTGAGGACCAGTGGGATCGGGTGACTCACGCCCCGGAAGAGAACTGTGGGGAGTTGTTGCAGTTCGATGCCGAGGCCCGACGGACGGATCGTGCCGATGGCCATCGTGTCCGTGAATGTCGGTGCGACGACTCCCGATTGCAGCCGCGCGGTTCGCTTGATTGCCGGGTCAACGCCGACCGACTCGCCAACGATGCGGAGCAACGGTGCGGTCCCAGCCACAGGGACGCCGACTCGCACCAGTCTGAGTAACGCCTTTCCCTGCATATTGGCGGCGATCTCATTGGGAGAGACCGCGACCGTCGCGTCACCGACGACGGTCAGCTTGATCGGTCCCGCATAGCCCGCGCGAGTGATCTGCATCTCGACGACCGCCGACCCGTCCTCGGGCAAGTTCGCAGTCGGCGTGTTCAGCATCAGTGAGAACGTCGGCTGGCCCGCCTGTTCGATGTACAGACGGTAGAACGCGCGCGCGTCACCGCGTCCGAAGAGGTCACGCACTTGCACGACGAGTTGCGACACACCGGCGGGCACTGCGTATTCGAGCGTCGGATCACCAATGGTCGGCTGATCGCTCGTCTGTGCGACCGGGGCTGCGGGCGGGTTCGCGAAGAGTGCGATCTCTCCTTCCAGCGTCGAGCCGAGTGAGTCCGATTGCAGCGTGAACTTCAATCGCTGACCGGGCGTAACACTGAGCAAGTACCGATCGCGTTCGCGTTTCACTGCAATGCGACCGCTGATGGCGACCGGTTTGAATGGAGCCGCTGCGAACGTGGCATCGACCGTTTGCAGAGTACCGTCGGCCGAGCGAGCTGCTTCAACGATCTCGGTCCCGTGACTGACGGGGAACGACGGGATGCCACTCGCGACGCCCGACTCCACCGGCAGTGAAAGCAGTCCGCTCGCACTCTCGCTGGCGGAGGTGAAGACTCCCGACAACTTTGTTCCCGGTGCGAAGCCACTTCCAATCGGCTCGACTTCCATCGGCCCAGCCACTGCCGCTGCTGGAAGCACGCCATCGACCAGTTTCAAATCGCCGACCTTCAATCGGAAGGCGCTCTGTCCCGGCCCACCAAATGTCAGGTCATGCAGCTCCACCGAATAGAGGCCGTCTTCGAGCAGAATAAACTCGGTACGCGCGTCGCCCTTGAGTGAACTCTGTCCCCAGCCGATCGCCAGCGGAGTCCCCGCGGGTGACTTGATCTCAACCACCGGATTGGCGGCCGAGCCGAGTCGCTTGAGTTCCACATCGGCCACCACGCGCTGGCCCTTGGTTCCCGTGAAGTAAACGCGATGCTGTTGTCCGCCGGAGAGATTTCCAAAAAACGCAGCCGGTAACGCGGCGGGTTTGTCCGGCGCGGAGCCTTCCACGGCGACTTGCGGCAGGCGATCCAACGCCAGCGCGACCGACTTGCTCACCCCCGCTTGCGACTTCACCCAGAGCGGATAGATGCCGGGCGTCGTATCGGCTGGAACGGTCACGTTCAACACGAGTCGATTCGGCGCGGAGCCTTCTGCCACGGCGAACTGCACACCGGAGAGAGGGAACACGGCGGCCGGGTCCGGTCCCAAATCGGTGCCGTTCACGACGAGTTGCGTCGTT
>JAYTXB010000863.1:0-9635 GCA_043743205.1 Schlesneria sp. | reverse complement strand
CGGCAGGAGTTCCCAAAAGAGGCCAGCACATGCGATTGGAGAATCAACCGCACTGCTTCAGTCAACATACACAAACTCATTCGCGTTCAGAAGCATTCGGCACAACTGGGGCAGGCCGCGAGATTCAAGCAGTGCTTCGGCGGCAGTCGCTTCGGTGGGAGACGGCGTGCGGCTGAAGGCCAGCAGGAACGCGCGAGCCACCTGCGCGTTCGGGTTGGTTCCGGCATCGGCCTTCACGCGGTCGGCGAAGTAGCTGCTCTGGCGCAGCATGAAATCGTTGTTGAGCAACGTCAGCGATTGCAGCGCCGTGGTCGTCGTGTTGCGAGCGGGGACGAGGTTCGCGGGACTCGGACAATCGAGAGTCGTCAGGAACTGATGGGTCGTTGTTCGCACGGCGAAGCGATAGACGCTGCGTCGCCACAGGTCGGGCGAGTCGGGCGTGATGTAGCGATAGACCGGCGCGTATTCCTCTTGGTACTCGAAGTCGCGATAGCCGGGGCCGAACATCTGTCGGTTGAGCTTTCCGCTCACCGTGAGCACCGCGTCACGCAACGATTCGGCGTCCAATCTTCGAGGAGTCATTCGCCACAGCAAACGGTTCCCTGCGTCGAGGTCACGACCACGCAAAACATTCGCTCCGCTGGCCGACGACGACTGCTGGCGATACGTCGCGCTGGTGCAGATCAACCGGTGCAGCGCCTTGAGAGACCAGCGTCGCGCGAGCAGTTCCTCCGCCAGCCAATCGAGCAGTTCGGGATGCGATGGCCGACCGCCTCCGAGACCGAAGTCACTCGGCGTCTCCACCAGTCCGGTCCCAAAGTGGTGATGCCACAGTCGGTTCACGATGACGCGCCGCGTGAGCGAGTTTGTGGGGGAAGTCACCCAGTTCGCGAACGCTTTCCGCCGGTCGCCATCCGCCGCCTGAGACGTGCCGAGTTCCGCTGGCAATTCGACGAGACAAGCCAACGCGGCGGGCGCGACTTCCTCCGCCGGTTGCTCCGGGTTGCCGCGCGACAGGACTTTGACCAGCGGCGGAGTCTCCGCGACAACGCCATACACCCGCGCGGCCGCAGGGAGCGACGCGATCTGTTGCTCGATGTCCACTCGACGACTTTGCAGGCGAGCCAGTTCGGTTTTGTCGGCGTCCGTCATCGCAGCAACCTGCGCGGGAAGCAGCCACGCATCGGCAAAACAAATCTGATCGTGTCCGATTCCATTGCCGCCGTCGGTCGCCATCAACGTCAGAAATTGAGCCGTTGCGGGCAGCGGCACGTCCACCGCGCTGCCGCCATCGTCACGGCCGATGCCCTTGCGCTCGTGCTTCAAATCACCATCGACATAAACGGTGAAGCTCGCTCCGTTCTTCGGTGTCTCCCCGAAGTAACCGGCCGTCGCCGTGAATCGCAGCTCGGTCAAAGCATTCGCGTCACGCAGTGCTGTCAGATCAAACGTGATCGCCGCGTTCGCATGTAACGACAGCAGCGTGTGTCCGTCAGTCGCATAGTCGATCCCGTCGAGCTTCGTGGAGAACTGCGAGTTCACCGGACCGAAGCGAATTGCATCCCAAACTTGGCCCGCAGTCTTGGGCACATTCTTGACCCGCAGACCGGTCGATGAGATCGGTGTCCCCTCGGGACTGTGATCGGGAACAACAACGCCCTCGACAAATTTCACGGAAGACTTCGCGAAGACGTTGGGTTGCACGCCCTCCGAGAAACCGCGCTTCGCTGTTTGGGTCCGTCCCGTCAGCGGATCAATTCCGTCGCCCAGCTTTCCACTTCCCAGTCCGTCGCCGCCCCCCAGGATGTCCGCCAGATCGAAGTGACGACCGCTGAGTCGTGCCTGCTCGCGTCGAATGAGTTGCAGTTCGGCGTTGAGGCGTTGTCGTCGCGCGGCCAGTTCTCGCACTTCATTCGGGCTGACATCGCGCTCGCCCCGCTTCACACCGGCGAAGACCGCCCACAAACCGTAATAGTCGCGCTGCGAGATCGGGTCGAGTTTGTGATCGTGACACCGCGCACAATTGATCGTGACACCGCACGCGGCCGTCATGACCTGCGTGATGAGATCGTCGAGATCATCGGCTCGCGCTGCTCGCTTCAGGACCTCGCTCTTCGTCTCCGCTTGCCCGACAAAATCCCACGGCCCTGCCGCGAGAAAGCTCGTCGCGATGACCGCCTCGGGATCGTCGGGCCGCAAGACATCACCGGCGATCTGGTCTCGTAAGAACGAGTCATACGGTTGGTCATGGTTGAGTACGCGAATGACCCAATCGCGATAACGCCACGCATTGTCGCGCCGCTGATCTCGCTCGAACCCGTGCGTGTCGGCGTAGTGCGCCACGTCGAGCCAATGCCTGGCCCAACGTTCGCCATAGTGCGGCGCTTCGAGCAGTCGATCGACGAGCTTTTCATAGGCCCGTTCGTCGCGATCGACCTCAAACGCCGCGACCTCTTCCGGCGTCGGTGGCAGGCCGAGCAAATCAAATGACAGCCGCCGAATCAGCGTGCGACGATCCGCCTCGGGCGACGGCGTGAGTCCACTCTCCGCCAACTTCGCCATTACAAACCGATCAATCTCGTTGTGCGTTTTGGAACCGACATCGCCGTCAGTCTGCGTGCCACTCACTGGTATAGCCGGTCGCCGCACGGGCTTGATCGCCCACCAATCACGTCCTGCCATCGCCCGCTCGCGCAGCAACAACGTCTCCGGCCAATCGGCTCCAGCCACGATCCACTCGCGCAACAGTCCGACTTCGCGCACCGTGAGCGGCGTTCCCTCAGCAGGCATCTCCGGCTTGCTACCGCTGACCATCTTCCACAGCGGACTCTCCTCCGGTTTCCCCGCGACGACCACCGGGCCACTCTCGCCCCCGTTCAACAAGCCCGTCTTATTGGACAGCGACAATCCCCCTTTCGCCTTCTCCGCCGAGTGACAGCGCAAACACCGCGTCTCCAAAAGCGGAGCCACTTCCCGCGCAAAGTCGATCGGCTCGGCCGCCTCAATTGCGACACTCCTCCACGTCAACACCGTCACAAACAGCAATCCACTTTGAGCGAGCTGCGCCGGAGTGATTAGAAATGGACTCATTCGTTTACGATCCTCGCTGTAGCTCATTGCCGCACATCCCAATCTTGAGCGTCGTGTTCTCTAAGACTGCCAATGCTCACGGCGTGACCAGTTGTACGCCGCGTTGTTTCAGCGCTGTTTCGAGTTCGACGCGATCGGTCTGCGCGGGGTCGATCAGGGCCGTGACCTGCCCTGCCTTGAAGCTGGCGGTGGCTGTCTCAACGCCCTTCTGCCGATAGACCGCTTCATAGGCGGCGAGCGAGCAGGCTTTACAGTCGAGGCCGACGACGGGGATTACCACGAGCTTCAGTTTGTCTTTCTCGATCGTGCGCAGCGGCTTCGCGCCGAACGTGTGCCGTGTGGCGTTTCTCAGGTCGTTGTCAAACCGCTCGATGATTTGCTCCGGCTTCGCACCGGGATAGACCTTGGCCGGGTCGTAGTCAAAGCTCGCCTCGGCATTCGTGAAGTCGATGCTCTTCAGCTTGAACTGCGGCAGCTTCTGCTCGAAGACCTCGCGCAGGTCTTGCTCGCGATCAGGCGAGAACAGGCCCGTGATCTGATGTTTGATGAGCTTGCTGGCCACCGGAGTTTCATCCGCCGCTTGAACACCGGTCGCAACGAAGGCAAGCAGCAGTGCGGCGAAACGCAGGCGGGAGTTTGGGATGGTCATGGTTCTCTTTCGCACGTCGGATCGGAGGTGCCCCAGCCCGATTTGTGCCCCCTTTGGACTGCGGTGATGAATCCCCGCAGTCCAAAGGGGAGTCAAAAGTCGAACTCAGGGCGTTTGAAACAGTGGGCTTTGGACGAGTTCATGCAGCAGCGTTCGGATGCCGCCACCTTGCTGAGTCGTTTGCGTGACGAGGGCGGTGATGTCATCGCGGTCGCTGAATGAGATGTCTCGGCCGGTCGAGTAGATCGCGAACTGGCGAGCTAGGTTTTTCAACAGGCGGGATGAGTCGGCGGCGAGTAGCGACTGGAACTCGATGATGTCCTTGAAGGCTCGTTCGTCGGGCAGAATGCCGCTCGCATCGACGACGGGACCGAGCTTGAAGCCGATGCCGATGAACGGGTCGATTGTGCCGCGTGGGGCGGGATCGCCTTCACCGATCGAGCGGTAACGCGAGCGGTAGCCACCGATGACATCGAACGCTTCCAGCGCGAAGCCGGGCGGGTCCATGTGCTGATGACACGACGCGCAGATCGTTTGGTTGCGATGCTTGTCGAGTTGTTCGCGAATCGTGGTCGCGCCGCGCACGTCGGGTTCGACGGCCGCGATGTTCGGCGGCGGTGGCTCCGGTTCCTTGCCCAGTAACCGAGCCATCACGAACGCACCGCGCGGGACCGGCGAGGTCGTGGTCCCATTGGCAGTGATCTTGAGGATGGCAGCCTGCGTGAGGAACGGCCCGCGCGGATTGCCGTCGGGTAAATCGACGCGACGCATCTGCGAACCGGTCACGCCCGCGATGCCGTAATGGACGGCCAATTTCTCGTTGAGCAGCGCGAAGTTCGACCGGACCAGATGTCCGGCGTCGAGGTTCTGTTCCAGCAACGCACGGAAGTAAGACCGCGTCTCAGCGATCATCGAGTCCTGCAAATACGCACCGAATTCCGGATACAGCTTCTTGTCTGGATCGTTCGCAGCGATCTGCCGCAGCTTGAGCCACTGCCCCAGAAAGTCGTCGATGAACCGCTGCGACTTCGCGTCCTTCAGCAGCCGCTCGACCTCGGCCTTGAGCGTCTCGGGCTCGTGCAGTTTGTTCGCCGCAGCCAGTTCGAGCAGCCGGTCATCGGGGAGCGAGTTCCACAAAAAGTACGACAGCCGCGCCGCAAGGGCGTAATCGTCGATCGTAGGATGGACACTCTTGCCCGTCGCGTTTAGTGAAGGCTCGACGGGCAAGAGTGCCCATCCTACGGGTTGTTCGACGTGATACAGAAAGTCGGGCGAACACAACGCCGCGCGGTACGCCCAGCGCAGCGCGGCCTCGAAGCAATCGCCCGCCTTGAGCCGTTCCTCAACCCGCGCGACGTAAGCGGCGCGAACGTCGTCGGGCACCGGCCGCCGAAACGCGCGGGGTAAGAACGACGCCAGCAACTTGTCGGCATCGACCAGCGGTTGCTCACTGTGAACGGTCCACAGCCCGGCAACCGGATCGGCCACGTTCTTGCCCATGAACATCTTCTGACGATGCGGCTCGTGCTGGGGTGGTCGGACGTTGGGCTGCTGCTCCGGCTTGAACTCGACCAGCGGCAGATCACCGAACAAACGCCGGTGACTCGGCGGTGGCCAGGAGTCGAACAACGGACCTTCGACATCAAGGTAATCGCAGACCACGCCCGGCCCGGTGAACTCCATCGCGCGACGCTTTTTGAAGTAGTTCGCCGCTGGTGCGAGCGACGCCGTGTTGAAGCCGATCGTGTCGTTCTGGTTCAGCCAGGTGCAGATCTCATGCTGCTGCTCCTGCATCGACGGCGCGTCGAAGTACGCGAGGACGTTGCTGGGATGTCCGCCGCCGCGACCGTCGCCGGTCAGCGTCACGATCGAGAACCGTCCCGCTTCCGTTCCGCGTCCCGGCAGGACTTTTCCCTGATCCCACTGAAAGCTCCAGAGCGAAGTCTTCAGCCGGTATCGCGCCGGATAGATCGCGACGAACTCATTGAAGTACGGATGGAACGATTCGTCTTCATGACGAAACAGCCCGACGCTCGCCCCGTTGTGGAACGAACCCATCCGCTCGTGAGCACCCTGATCGATGTGCCCTTGCTCGCCGGATGCAGGGAACTCGGGATCGACCTGCTTGTTCTTGAGCAACACGCCGTCGCCATTCATCAGCACGTGTGCGACAAACCCATGCGGATTGGCCAGCGAGATGCGCTGCGTCTTCACTGACGGCGGCTGCGGCTGAATTGCAGTCGCAAGTTTCAGCGTGTGTTCGGCCGCTTCGATGTACTTCGCCAGATTGACGTGTGAGATATCGAGCGCGTCCGAGTTCTTATCGAACCCGTGCGCCGAGCCGTCGGCTGGCAGCTCGTTCTGCAACGCGATCCCCGGCATGTCGAACAAGTCGCGAATCGTGTTCTCGTACTCGGCCCGCGTCATCCGCCGCACGCCAGTCCTCGGCTCGGCAACCCGCTTCTCTCGCTGGGCCCCGATGAGCGCCCTCTTCAGCTCACTCACGATCGCCACCCGCTCAACGTCACTCGGCCGAGCCTGCCCCTTCGGCGGCATCTCCCCCGCTTCGATCCGGTCATGAATCTTCACCCACTTCGCAAAGTTCTCAGCATCCGCCAGATCACTCTTCAACGCCGACAGCTCCAGTCCCCCCTGCTTCGAGTTCGCATCGTGACACTCGTAGCAGTGAGCTTTGAAGAACGCGAGATGGTCAGCCATGCAATACGCATGGGGAAAGAGCGAAAGGAACCCAATTGTTAGGATCGACAAAACTCGTGACATGATGGCTCGCAAAGTGGATTCAAACCGGAACATTCGTCGCAGATGCAATGGTTGGCATCTGCCCCTCAGGCGGTGAAGTAATATCGGGTGAGATGAAAAAACATCGGTGCTGCAAAGCAAAGAGAGTCGATGCGGTCGAGGATGCCGCCATGTCCTTCAATTGACTGGCCCCAGTCTTTGACGCCTCGATCTCGCTTGATGGCGGACATTACCAGTCCTCCTCCGAAGCCCGTCAGCGCGATCGCCAATGACAACCCCGCCGCCTGCCACGGATTGAATGGAGTCGCCCACCAAAGTCCGGAGCCGATGAGGACCGTAGAAAGCACTCCTCCCATCAAACCTTCCCAGGTCTTTCCGGGGCTGACCGTCGGCGCGACCCTATGTCGGCCCAGCGTCTTGCCGAAGACATACTGCATGACATCGCTGAGTTCGCAGATCAAGACGAAGAAGAAGAGCAGCTTCGCGTTCTGCCCCTGATAGCCGGGAATCTCGAGCAGCATCACAATCGCAGGAGCATGACTGCAGCAGTAAACGCAGATCATCAAAGCCCATTGAATCTTGGCAATGCGTTCGAGAAATCGTTCGGTGTCACCGGCCGCTGCGGTGCGGATCGGCAACAACAGAAAGACATAGACCGGGATAAAGATCGAGAACATCGGATACCACTGAACCCACAGCAAGCAATATTGCATCGGGGTCACAAAGAAAAATGCCCAGAACAGCGTGCGGTGGTCTCCCAATCGGGTGGGAGTCAGCGTGATGAATTCGCGCAAGGCCAGGAACGAAAGTAGACCGAACAACAACACGGTCCCCGCCCCACCGGTAGCCAGCGCGATTCCAAACACGATCGACATCATCCACCAACCGCGCATTCGCGCATTGAGGTTGTCGATCGTTCTGCGACCGGACTCCGAAAGCTCGCGGCGCGACAGGTTCCATCCGATCAGGGACGCCAACATCAGCAGCCCGAGAACTCCACCGACAAGCCACATCATTTCACGATCAATTGTCACTGGAACAGACTCCCGTTTCTCATAGTGATCGCAATCCAATCACCGCCTCGCGCGCACGGGCGAGGAAGTCATCGCGGCGTTCGTTTGGTTCCAAGCGAATTGGGCTGCCGAACGTCACGCTGGAAATGATCGGCACGGGGAGCAGCTCGCCCTTTGGCAGGACTCGATTCATGTTGTCCAGCAGGACGGGGACCAGTTCCACATCGGGTCGCTTCTTGGCCATGTGGAACAAGCCACTTTTGAATGGCTGCGGATCGGGTCCGGGAAATCGGCCACCCTCCGGAAACAGGATCAATGAGTGGCTCGTTCCCATCGCAGTAAGCATGTCTTCAATCGGGTTGTCCCGAGCCGATGGTGCCTTCCGTTCAATCAAGACCGCGTTGAAGACTTGCTGAGCGAAGTAACGGCGAAGACGGTTGGCCGCCCAGTAGTCTCGCGCCGCCACGGGACGAGCCAGCCGTCGCACGGAGAGCGGCAGCGAGGCCCACAACACCGGACCATCCAAGTTGCTGGTGTGGTTCGCAAAGTAAATGCGTTGGCGTTCATCAGGGCCGCAACCAATCCAGGTCGCACTGGCACCAGAAAGCAAACGCAAGAACGATGCGGTGATTTGCGGAGTCATGCGTGCTCCAGTACTCGAATGATCGAACGGCACCGCCGCCAGATCGTGATCAACGTTCCCATCACAATTAAGCCCAGCGTCGAAATCAGAATCAGACTGCTCGAAGTGAAGAAGACCGCCACCGCATTCACGATCGCGAAGAGTGTCATTACCGCCATGCGGTGCTGCTTGGCCATCGGTCCTTGGAACTGCTGTCCGACAGACATCGAAGCTCCCAGTGTGCGAACGTAGGCCGTGATGATCGCCAATACGGCCGCAGTCCAAGCTAACTCCGGCAACCAAACCGGCTGAGCGAACGAGTACCCACACCCGATGAAAATGAAGGCATCCGCAAAACGGTCGGGCAGCTCGTTGAACAGCTCACCCGACTTCGTGCGAAAGCCCCCTTCCACGGCAACCATGCCATCGAACAAGTTGCACAGCAGTCTCAATTGAATTCCCATCGCTGCCATCACAAAACAAGCACACTTCATTGTGGGGGTGGCCGACAAACCGACGGCGGCAAAACTTGATCCCGATAACGCGCCGCACAGGACGCTCAACAACGAGATTTGATTGGGACGTAACCCGACATTCCCCATCCAGCGTGCTGTCGCACCTGCCCAGCGAGTGTCTCGTGTCCGAATCGGTCGTCTGGAAAAGGTGTCCGTCATTTTTCGGCTCGATCCGATAGGAGTGATCGACTTCATGCAGTCGTCATTGCGTAGGGACTGTTACCTTTACTGCGGAGCTACTCATCCAAGTCGGCCACATTTTTGTAGAGACCGGCCTCGTCGATTTGCCTCTGCGTGGCGAGCAGACGACCGATTTCGTCATTGATTTGCTTCTCGCTCCATTCAGGAAAGTGGGATCGGAGCTCACAACGCTTCTGATCACATTCCAGATCGAACAGCCGCGCTCCTTCCAACATTCGCTGGCCGATTGACATTCGCCGCGCCTTTAGGATCTCTTCAATGAAGCTGGGGTCAGTTGGGCGAAGCCTCTTTCCGTCGAATAGCCCCATCATTGCGTCTCCACTTTTTCAACAAACCGTTCACGCCAGCTCCAGCCCACGGAACGTTCCCTTGCCGGTTGAGAATTCGCTCGTTTCGATGCCGAGGCGTTGGAGCATCGAGACGAAGAGGTTGGTGAGCGGGTAGTTGTTCTGTTGGTCGAAGGCGAGGTGTTGGCCGTGACGGAAGCCGCCGCCGGCGAGTAGTGCGGGCAGGTTCACATTCGAGTGGGAGTTCGCGCTCCCCATGCAGGTGCCGTAGAGCACCATCGTGCGGTCGAGCAGGCTGTCGCCCTCCTCCTTGGTTTCGCTAAGCGATTTGAGGAAGCCACCGAGTGCGTCGAACTGCCCCTCTTCGTGGCGACGGAGTTCATCGAGAACTTCCGGCCGGTTGCCGTGATGCGTGATGTTGTGGATCACGGTCGTGTCGATGAATAGGGAGATCACACGCGACGAGTCGGTTTGGAGCGCGAGTTGAATGACATCGAA
>JAYTXB010000862.1:0-2468 GCA_043743205.1 Schlesneria sp. | reverse complement strand
TCGACATCCGTGATGTCTTTGATCCGCACTTCTGACTGACACAGCGCGACCTCGCCGTGCCACACGAAGCCGTGCAGAACCAACAGGCTCCAGCACAGCCGCGTCGTCAGGTATTGAATGCGGTCTGTCATCACTCGGTTCCTCATTGCTCTCCGACCCACTCCCGCGACGCGACCGTAGGATGGGCACTCTGGCCCGTCCTGTTTTATCTTTGACCTCACGCACACCATTACAAAATCGGGACGGGCCAGAGTGCCCATCCTACGCGCCACTTCAATGCGGCCAGATTCGATTTGTCGTTCTGCCGAGCCAGCCTTGATTCGTGAAACGCGTCTCTACGCCCGCCCCCTCATACGAAAGATTGAAGTTGGCGATGTACTTGGACTCGATCACGTTCGGGCCTTCGATGTCGTTCGGTCGGACGATCCCGGTCACGCGCAGCAACCGCGTGTCGTTCGAGACCACCCGTTTCCGATAGCCTTCGATCACGAGGTTCCCGTTCGGCAGAACGTCAGTTACGGTCACCGTCATCTGATCCACGAGCAGTCGATCGCTTTCAAAATCTGCGCTCCCTTGGAACGAGCGATCCGAGGTGGAAGCTCCGCTGGTCGAGGCCGATGCCGAGCGACTCGTTCCGTCGGAGCCGGTCTTTCCCGCGAAGCTCAACGCCCCGTTCGCACTGGTCGTCTTATCGAGCTTTCGTTCTTCGCTGTTCTTCGCGCCGGTCGATTCCTTCACGGAGACGGTGAGCAGATCGCCCGCACGCCGCGCTCGGTTGTCAACGAACAGAAACGCACTGCGTTGTTCACGTCGCTCCCAGATTGAGTCTGCCTGAACGGTCGTC
Source organism: Schlesneria sp. (assembly GCA_043743205.1). Taxonomy (GTDB): domain Bacteria; phylum Planctomycetota; class Planctomycetia; order Planctomycetales; family Planctomycetaceae; genus Schlesneria. The sequence continues at coordinate 1,624 of JAYTXB010000862.1, read as the reverse complement.
ACCGGCGCGAGAAATGCGCCGAACAACCACGCTTGAACCCATTCTCGCCGCGTCATCGTGGACTCCCTTTAAAAGGTAATTTCGACTTCGTTCGCAGCGGTGACTCGCCCCTGAACGAACTTCTTGGACTCCGTGTTTTGCAGCCGAATCGTCTCTCCCAGGCGACCATCTTGCTGGGCTTCGCCGGTCACGATGATGCTGCTCAATCCGAGCTTGGCCACCATGCGAACTTGATCGCGCCGCTTCACCAGCATGGATTGAGGTTCCGGTTGAACGGACTCTGCGTCGCTGGGCTTGAGCAACACCAATGGTCGCACGGTTCGTTTGGTCTTTGCACCGACCAACTGCGCTGTGTTCGAGCAGTATTCATTCAGCGTTGTCACGTCTTGGCGATCAACATACACGTCGGACGCTTGAATCGTTCGGCCACGCTCGATCGTCTTCGCCGCCAAGACCACATCGTCAAAGTGACGCACGTCCAATTGAACTGCGACATCGAATGAGGGCTGATCGGGAGCCGTCGCCACGACCTGGACTTGAACTCGTCCTACCGCAGGTCCATTCGTTCGCAGCGTTGCCCGGCATTCGTAACCCTCGGGGGAAGTCACCTGACTGACTGCGCGCGGCACCGGCACCGCCAATCGAATTTCGACATCATCGACCGACCAGGGGAGTTTGGCTCGCACACAGTCCTCTGCCGCTTGTACGAGCCGTTTTTCTAGGCCAGAGTCGCTTTGATGGGATGCGCCGTCGGGCAACGTTCCGTCATTCATCGCATTCGCGCGAACGGGTTTTGTTTGTGAGGGTGATGCTGTCGATCCGCTTCTGGTAACGAGCGGCTTTCCCGAGGAAGTCCGCCTATCAAAGACTTCACGAACGGCCGGGTCTCCGCGCTGTGCCGAGATCACGCGATCTGATGTGACTCGCACAGCCGGGCCACGAATCGAAACTCCAGCGGGATCGATCCCTGCCAGTCTCAGGCGGAATTCGATCTCCGGCGGCGCGATCTCGACCGACTCACCGGCTGCGAGTGGATCATTCAGATCGAGTTGCAACACTCGTTTTCGTTGTTCGGCATTGCCGCCCGTCACAGAAGCCACGTCGGAGACAAAAACTTCGCGACCGACGACGTGCGCGCGCGGCCGCAAGGTCAGGATTACGGGCTCGGATTTCGCCGTGGCGATCGTTCCCGGCGCTGGCGGCGCGGCCACGACAACGTTGCCCCACTCCGCCATGCAGAGCGCCACGGCCACCAGCCCAATGGCACTCACTTTAGTAACCCGAAGCGTGAGCGAGGGAGGCCGACGCATCGCAAGCAACGGTACTTCCTCGCTGACGCAGCGGGTTACTTTTCTAAAGTAAGTGCCCTTGGCCACCAGCCCAAAAAGCGAGTTCAAATAGGGGACTCGCATGAGTGCGTTACCTCACCATTGCGTTGGTAGTTTGCAGCATTTGATCGCTGGTCAAGACGGCACGTTGACTCGCTTCAAACGCGCGTTGTGCCGTGATCAAGCGGATCAACTCTGTGACGACCTGCACGTTGGAACGTTCCAGAAATCCCTGCTGCAACGTCCCCGCGCCGTTCACACCGGGAGTCCCCGGAATGGCCGCTCCTGACGAGGAG
>JAYTXB010000861.1:0-9958 GCA_043743205.1 Schlesneria sp. | reverse complement strand
CCGGCCTTGCCATCCGTGCGATCAAATCCAAAACCGGGGATCGCACGGATGGCAAGGCCGGGGTACGGATGAACAGCCAACGAAAACTGGCCCGCGCTGGTCTTCAGTACGGCTGCTTTCTCCGGAGCCTTCTCCGTCGCGAGCTTGCCCTTCTTTTGCGAGGTGTCCTCTTCTTTCAAGCCGACGGCGACGAGATGTGCGCGCGGGTTCATCACCACGTCGTCCGTCACACTCAGTCCATCTTTGACGATGATGAACTTGTCGTTGGTCGAGCCGATGAGCACCTCGCGCAGAGCGAGCTTCCCGGATGATTCACGGATCACGCAGTAATGCTTCTCGCCGCGTTCGACCACGGTTTGCACCGGCACTTGGAGAACATCCTGCTGTGTCTCAACGCGGATCGAAACCTTGGAAGACATCCCCGGCTTGAGCATCGCCGGTGGAGCTTCGAGCGTGACGATCGCATCGAACTCCTTGACGTTCGGATTGATCCAATTCTGATCCGACGCATACGCATTGACGGTCTTCACGGTCCCGTTGAGTTCCGTTCCGCGTAACGCTTCGATCTGTACTACGGCCAACATCCCCGGCTTGACGCGATCGACACGCGCCTCGCCGATCTTCGTTTTGACCTGCATCTTCGTGGAGTCGGGAAGCATGACAATCACCTGTCGCTCGCGAACGCGGTTCCCTTTGCGGACCAAGAATTCATCGCCACGCCAACGATTCTGATTTGCGAACACGACCTGCCCCGCCGACGGGGCCTTGATAATGCACTTCTCAAGCTGACTTTCGAGACTCTTCAGTTTCTCCAATTCAATCTCCAGCTTGGATTGCTCAGCGTGCATGTTGGCATCCGCAGTTTTGGTATCCGATTCGAGCTTCCTCAACGTCTTGGGCTTGGTGTAATCGCGAATGACCGTGAGCTTGGTCTTGGCCGACGCGAGGTCTTTCCCAAACTTCTCGACCGAGAACCGGTCGCTCTCAAGCTGCACGTCGGTGATGTAACCGCGCGACGCGAGCTTCTGGCTGTGTTTCAAAAAGTTCTGTGCCCGGCGCGAGTTCTCCTCCGCGACGAACAGTTCACTCTCCATCTTTTGCTCTTCCTGCACGAACGTCCCGAGTTCGTACTCCTTCATCGCAATCTCCGCTGCCGCGTGATCGTTGGTCGCTTTACTCAAAGCCGCCTCGGCCGTGTTAACCGCGATTCTCTGAGTCGCCAAATCTTTGCGAAGAGTCGAGTCATCCAACTGCACGACAACATCGCCCGCCGCGACGGGCGTCCCTTCGGCAACGATCTCCAAGATGCGCACCCCTTCCGCCGACGCGACCTCACACCGCAACTCGACGTTCGCCGAACTTTCCAGCTCACCGCGTTCGGTGATGTCCGTGAAGAACTCACCCACGATCGGCCGCTGCGTGGTCACATTGATGACCGCATCACCGCGCATCGTATAGACCGCCGCGCCGACTGCCGCACAGCAAATGGTCAGGAACGCGACCACGACGACCGGTCCGCGCCGCAACTTGCGGTTCGGCCGACGTGGCGTTGAAAATGCCGACGACGCAGGCTCGATCTGTGTGACAGAGACTGACGCTACGGCGTTTTGAGAGGTGACGTGTTGTGATGCAGTGTTCATGGCACGGGCCAGCAAGAAAACAGAAATGAGTCCCACAGCCAACGGCTTCGCGGCCCAGCATACTCAACAACAGGACCTCTCGCCCGCTCGGATTGGTTCTAGGGCCGTGAATGCTTTGGGGGTCGGGCGTTCCAATTCGGAGAGTCGTTCATCCGGTTGGCCATTGCAGTTGAAGCAAAGCCTGAACCGACCAGTCACTGTCTCTTGCTTCATCCGTGCTCCGGCTTTGCATCCATGCGAACTCTTCTCAGAGACAAGTGTGAATCGCACGGATGGCAGGGCCAGAGCATGGATGAGGAAGGACCAAATGAAGTTGACCGAGTCGAGGATGCCGAAACACTCGCGTCCGCTGCGTTCACCTCAAGGCGACTGTCCCGACTCCAACTCGATCAGGGCGGTGACGGTGGCACCGGCGCAGCGGCGTTGTTCGGCATCAGACCGTTCGACTCCAATGACTCCGGGGCGGGAGGCAATTCGCCCGCCGACATCTGAGTGAAACCGGGTTGATCCGGATCGCCCGTGAGCGCCAGCGGATTCGGCAGCGACTCGTAGTAGCGGGCCAGTAGAGTCTCATCCGTGACGGAGCCGGGATCGGTCCAGAGGCCCCGGTCGTCGAGGCTCATTGTGCCGAGGTCGAAGTCGAGGAACCGCCGCTGGATTTCGTAATCGCCCCAAACGGAGATGAACGCCTGCTGCGACTGCTGAAGATTCAACAAGGCATCGACCAGATCACGAGCCACCGTCGGTGAAGCGGCTGACGCGAGCTTGCCATCGCCCACCGGTTTCTCGGGTTCGGCCAGCTTCAGCCGCGCGATGTCCGTCTGCGTGATCGCCACGTCCACCGCCAGCCGCCGCAGTTCGAGGTTGAACTGATCGAGATGAATCTGTCGTAACCGCGCACGCAGTCCGCGATGAATCTCATCGCGCTGAGCCATCAGCGACCGACGCGCCTGTTGATACTCAATGAGCGACTGCCGGTATTGGTTGCGTTCGATGAGCCGCGTGAGCGGCGCGTCGAACTGCACTCCCGCACGCAGTTGCCCGTTGGCATCCCGAAACTGGAGCGGGTTGTTCCCCGTCGTGCCAATGTCTCCCGAGACGTTCACCGAGAGATTCGACTTCAGTGCGTTGGCGTTGAACTCAATCAGCCGCCACGTATCGACGAGCGAAGCCTTCGCGTTCATCCAATCGGGGCGACGCGCCAGTGCCACTTGGAACGCGGTTTCGGGTGTGACTCGTACGGGTACCAGCGCGACGCCATGCAGTCGCGTCCGCGCTTGCCACAGCGACACCTCTAATAGCGTGGCTGAGACCTGCGCCAACATCTCACGCTCCGCCTGCACGCGTTCGACTGGTTCGAGGTCCGTGTCTCCCGCCAATCGCTCCACGCTGCTGCCCAATTCCACGAGATCACTCGATAGCCGAACTCGCTCGCTCCGCAGCAGACTCACACGCTCATCGAGTGTGGTGGGTGAGATCGCGCGGGTGTCGAAGTTGTTCTCGTGCAGTTCGGCTCGCTGTGACAACTCTTCCAACACGCGACGACGCTGCGGCAGATTGTTCTCAACCGCCTGAAGGTCGTGCGCCAAAATATCTGTCAGCGCACGCAGGCGGCTCGACAGGTCAGCCACACCTTGCAGTGAGGCGACCGCCCCCACATCGCCCCGCGCCGCCGACAACACTTCAAATCGCTCGGCCACGGCGTTCTGTAACTGAGTCAGTTCCGCGTCGATCAGATTAAACTGGTCGAAAAACGGGTCTCGCACCTCAAGGGGAATGTCGGGCGGCAAGCCCAACTGCATCTTGTAGAGATCGAGCGCACTCTCGTAGCCCGCGACCGCATTGAGCAACTCGCTCTGTCCCGAGTAATACGCTTGCCGTGCGAAATCGACTTGAAAACGATTCTCCAATCGGCCGGCATCGAAGGCCGCTTCGAGTTGCAGCCACGTGTCGCGCAGCCCCGCGATTCGAGTCCGCTGGTTCCGAATGAACTGCTGCTGTTGGAGGAAGCCGAGGAAACCTCCCGCCCCCGCTGCACCCACTCCGCCTCCCCCCGAGAAGCCACCACTCGATGTGACTCCCACTCCACCGACGCCACCGAATCCACCGACGCCCACTCCCGTGAAACCACTCAGTCCTGACCCACCAAACAGGCCACCCGCACGCTGCAAACCACCCGCGCCACCGCTTCCCGTGGTGACACTTAGATAGAAGCCCTGTCGATAGCGATCGTACTGCCGCACGTTGGCGAGCAAGCTTCGCTCAGACCTCGTCAGCGTCTCCATCACGCGCGGCCGACCGGCGAACTGCAACAGCGGCTGCGAGATCGCGAAGTTCAACAACGACGAATGCACGTTGGTGTCCGGTCCCGCTAATTGCCAGACGATGGAGTTCGCGATCCCCGCCACGAACGTGCCGCCGGTCGTGCTGAACTGTCTCACCCGCAGACCCGAATCGCTGCTGAGTATCGTCGCGTCATCACCGCCGTTGCGAATGCGGCCAATCCGCGTGAACTGCGAGACGTTGCCGCCGAAGAACTGCGAATCAAACCGAAACCGCTCGGCCGTGACATCGAGTGCCGACAGATAGAGCGTCTCCAACTGAGATTGATAGTCGCGCGAGTGCAATCGCGCGAGTTCAACCGCCCCGACCAGATCGACTCGCACACGCCCTTCACCATCGTTGGGCAACCACGCGCGATAGTCGCTCACTTCGACATCCGCCAGATTCCCGTTTCGCTCCCAATGCTTCCAACCGCGATGCCCATCTACGCACTCCATCAATCGGTGTGAGTCCGGATCATCGGGCGGCATCGGCGGACAATCGGGGTTCGTCGGGTCATACAACCGCGACCGAGGATCGATCCCGATCCCATAACCCTGAAGCTGAAACTGCGGGTTGGACGTCGCCCCTTCGACAGCGGCATAAGCGGCCACATCGGCCTGCTCGCGATAGTGCCCTCGGTGACAGCCGATCCCTGAGAGACTCACTGCAACAACAGCGGCCAGCGCGTACGAAACCGCTCGCGACAGAATTCGCGGAGACCGGTTCCGCCACAATGCCAAGCCATCGCCCACCATCGACAAGCACCCGCCGCACGAGGGATGCCCACAGCGTGGAACCATGCAGCAACGGCTATACGGACGATCACCCAGAAGATCGCTCTGCTACCCCATTGCTCCCGGCTCACGTCAGAATGTCTGCCGCAGGCTGAGTTACCATCGGGAAGCGGTCGCACCGGACTTAACGAGTTTGCGGATCGCCCGGAAACCTCGCCACGACAGCGATGGCTTCGACCGGCAATCCCTGCCGTTCCACATCTCTTGGAGTGCGGGACCTCAGGAACGGCGCATGAACAACTGGCGGTCTCAATCTGATGATCGAGGTGAGCCGGGTGCCGTGAGGCCTCGGACTTTTCGGCGAAGAACCCGGGGCCTCACGGCACCCGGCTAACCAAACTCCGACAGTGATTGATGCGCCGGACCTCAGTCCCGCTCTCCCTTGTGGCGGAGCCACCTTGGCTCTATTCGACGCGAGTCGCCCTCGGTCTCGGTGCAGGTCTCTTGGCCCCCCCGAAACACCCGCACGCACGCCTCCTCTTCAGATTCGCATCGCGACAGCGAAGAACCACCCAAGAAAAAACGGCAGCGCAGTAGTGCCTGGTCCGCACCACCGCGCTGCCGCAGGTTGGTTGCTCAGCAGCGAGAACGTTCAGTCTTCGTAGCAGCTTCGCGTGGCGTCGGTGCAGCGGTCGCCATCGCAGATGCGGTCGTCGGGACCGTAGATTTTTTGGGTCTTGCCGCACCAGAAGTTGCCGTCGCCGGTCACTTCTTTTCCCTTCGGCAGACCGGCATTGATGTAGAGGCCCTTCGACAACAGGCTGCGGCAGCGCGGGCCGGGTTGAATCACTTCGAGTTGAGACATGAGGAACACTCCGTTGGAGAGTGGGGCGGAATCAGGTTTGGGTCGTGGCTTTGAATTGGTTCGTGTTGCGTTTGCTTTGCTTTTGCCTTGTCCTCTCGCCCCGGCTCGGGCACCGCCGATTCGGTGGTCGGGAGAGGGTTAGGGGTCTTCTCTTTTCTGACTTACTTGTCTTCGTTGCCGTCATCACCGCTCGCCCCCTCACCCTAGCCCTCTCCCCCGAAGACGGGGGCGAGGGGACAACGCAGGCAGACTCAGCGGCAATCACATCTCAAGTTTGCCCGCGGCCTTGAGCAACGCGCGTTTCACGGCGGTTCTGGCAAGTTGGACTTTGTATTCGTTCATCGAGAGCGGTGTGGCGCGAGCGACCGCCACGTCGGCCACCATGCTGGCGGTGTCGTCGTTCAGCGGCTGGCCGATCAACAGACGAGCCGCATCATTTGCAATCCACGGCACGGGAGCGACGTGCCCCATCACGATGCGGGCTTCGCGGACATAGCCGCCGTCTAGACCCAGCGTCACACCCGCCGAAGCGAGTGGCCAATCGAGGCCCTCCGTCTGGAGAACCTCATACGTCGCACTGGCCGTCTGTCCCGCATCCGGCAGCCAGATGTGGGAGATCAGTTGGCCCGCCTTCAACACCGTGTTGCCCTGACTGTTCGTCTTGGGCGTGAGGTAGAAGTACTCCATCGGCAACCAATCGGCTTGATCGGGCTGCGGACCGATGACGCGCACTTTGGCACCCCACGCGATCAATGCCGGAGCAAACCGTGACGCATTCACAAACTTCGCCGGGCCGCTGTTGCCGAGGATCGCGTGATACCGGTTGTCTCCCGCCTCGGGCAGCGAGACACCGTTCTCTAGCGCGAGCAGTCCGTAACCGCTGCGGAAGTACCAGCAGTTGGGCAGGTGACACAGATCGCCTCCGATCGTGCCGCTCCCCTGGATCTGGATGGCTCGCACCCCTTCGACAACATCGAACAGCGAACGGTATCCGCCGAGCAGCGGATGCTGGATGAGATCACTCAGCGTGACGAGCGATCCGATCTGCACACCACCGTCAACGCGAGTCACCTCGCCCAGCGACGGGATCCGTTTGAGATCGACGACACGCGACGGCGTGAGCAACTCGGCCTTCATCAGGCTGACCAAGTCAGTCCCGCCCGCAAGGACCGCCGTTTGACCGGCGTTTGTGCCGAGGAACTCGATCGCCTCAGCTTCGGTTTCAGGACGAGCGTATTCAAAAGCCTGCATGCTCTGGCTCCTTTTGTTTGTCTAACTTGAAATCGACGATGCGGACTGAAGACCCCTCATCCTAGCCCTCTCCCCACAAAGCTGGGGTGAGGGGACAAGGCGAAGAATCATGCTTTCTTGAGTGCGTCGAGGACTCGTTTCGGGGTGAGTGGCAACACGGGAACTCGCACGCCGATGGCGTTGGCCACCGCGTTCGAGATCGCCGCGCCGGGAGCGATTACCGGGGGTTCGCCCAAGCCGATCACGCCGCGTTTGTACTGGTCTTCAGGTTCGTAGAACTCGACCACCAAGTCGCCGATGTCACCAATCCGCGGCAGCTTGTAATCGACGAAGTTCGCGTTGATGAAGCGGCCGGTTTTGTTGTCCATGATCCGCTCTTCGGTCAGCGAGTAGGCGATGCCCATGATGAGAGCACCGTACACCTGACTGCGAGCGAGCAGCCGATTGACGACTAGGCCGATGTCCTGCACCGCGACCATCTTGACCATGCGGACGACACCGGTCTCGGTATCGACGGCGACTTCGGCCATTTGGACTCCACCGACTTGCTTGTCGGTCAGCTTCTCGTCCTCGGTGACGGGACCGCCTTGCAGTTCGAGGGCCATCGGGCCGACAAGGCTCGCCGCCTGCTTCCAGGTGCAGACCTCCTTGTCACCCGACCACAGCTTGCCATCCTTCGCCGTGAGGCTTGTCCCATCGACTTTGTACTTGGCCGCTGCCAGATCGCAGATCTTCCACAGCGCCTGCTGAGCCGTGCGGCGCGTCGGCCCGGTGACGCCACCGATCGTCGTGCTGCCGCCAGACGGCCCGGCTTTCGGGTACTTGTTCGAGCCGATGCTCACCTTCACCGCATTCAGAGGCAGACCGAACGTGTCGGCCGCGACTTGAGCGATACAGGTGCGCGTTCCGGTCCCGATGTCCTGGCTCCCCATCATGACTTCGACCGAGCCATCGGGATGAATCTTGATCATGACGTTCGACTGATGCGGTCCGCCGCCCCACGTGTGCAACGCGAGACCGATCCCGCGTTTGATTGGACCGTTGCCAGCCCCCTGCCCTCGCGGATGCCACTTCGTTTTCCAGTCCATCAGTTTGGCACAGATTTCCAACTCGGGGCCGTAGATGTGTGGCACGTTGGTCAGGCCGAGGTTCTTCTGAAAGAACGTCAGGCTGTCGATCCCGGCCTTCGCGGCCAAGTCGTCGATCGCCGTCTGCGAGTATGCGCACGCTTGAGGATGGTTTGGGGCTCGCCAGGCACGATCGGGACCGCAATTCGTGATGATGCCCGTCGCCGAGCGAGTTCGATTCGGGGGATCGAAGACATAGGGCGTGACGGTCAAGGCGACGGTTCCGCCCTTCGGGCCGTTCGTGCCCCAGTGGTGGCTGTCCCACGCGGTGATCTTCCCTTCCGCATCGCAACCGACAGTCACGTCAATGAAGGCCGACGGACGGTTACCCGCGATCTGCATCTCGGTCGCGCGGTTGAGCATCAACCTCACCGGTTTGCCTGTCTCTTTCGCGAGCCTCGCGCACGCCACGTCCCACTCATCGACGGCGAACTTCGAGCCGAAGCCACCGCCGATGAAGTCGCACTTGATTGAGACACTCGCCTCATCAATTCCGAGCGGTTTGACGTACTGGCCCGCCGTTCCCGAGACGTTCTGCGTCGAGAGGGCGACGTTCAACTGGTCGCCATCCCATGCCGCGTGCGAACCGTGCGGTTCGAGGCACATGTGCGTGATCGTATTGACGCCGTAGTAGCCCTTGTGAACGTGCTTCGCCTCTTTCAAGGCCGCTTCGACATCGCCCTTCTTCTGGTTCCCGAGTGACTTGGTGAGCTTCACCTTCTCACCGCCATCGGTCACGTCGGCCGCTTCGGCTCCCTTGAGATCAGCCTCATCGACGAAGTGCGACAACACATCGAACTTGATCTCGATGGCTCGCAACCCGTCCTCGGCGTACTCGGGTCGTTCGGCGGCAATCGCGACGATCGGCCAGCCTTCGTAGCGGACCTCCTGCCCGACTTCGGCCATCGCGATGACGGCCTTCACGCCCTTGACCGCTTTCGCCTTGTCGAGGTTCAGCAGCACCAGCTTGGCGTGAGCGTGCGGAGACGTGAGCAGCTTGGCGAACAGCGTCCCCGGCGGGTTCGTGTCGTTCGCGTACTTGGCCTGTCCCGACGCCTTGACCGGCCCGTCGAGACGTTGAATCTCTTTGCCAACCAGCGTGTGTTTGCCTTGCGGCTCCCAACCGATTATGCGTTCCGCCATTATGCACCTCCCTTGGCTGGTACCGATTGAGCCGTCTCAAACGCGGCTTGCAGGACACCGGCATACGTGCCGCAGCGACAGATGTTTCCACCCAGCCCCTTGCGGCAGTCGTCCACGGTCGCTTTCGGGTTCTGGTTGCAGAAGCCGCGCACCGCCATGACGAAGCCCGGCGTGCAGAATCCGCACTGCATGCCGTCGTGCTTGCAGAAGTTATCGACCACGGCATCGGTCTTCGCGGGCGAGTGCAATGATTCGGCCGTCACGATCTTCTGACCGACGACCTCAATCGCGAATCGGGTGCAGGCATAGACCGGCTTGCCGTCGATCAACACGGTGCAGGCCCCGCAGTTCGAGCGGTCGCACACGTCTTTGCAACTCGTCAGATTGAGGTCATTGCGCAGCGCATCCATCAGCGTGACGCGCGGCTCGACGTTCAGCTTCTGGTCTTGGCCATTCACGTTCAGCGTGATGGCTTGAGGCGCCGCGCTGACGACTTTCGCCGCCTGCTGCTGAGCCGCCGCCTGCTGCTCTGTCGCGGCGGTGACGATGGCGGTTGCAGCCATCGCCGCTCCGGAGCCTCGTAAGAATTCGCGCCGGTTGAATCCCGGTCCCGTTCGATTCGATTGGTCACTGCGATTGACTGGTTCACGATCCATAAAGCGGCTCTCCCTCCGGTTGAAGTTTTGGAGTCACGCACACATCACTCAGGACTAACACAGTTTGAAATGGACTTGAGTCAGTGCGAGATCGCCGAAAGAGATGCAGGCGACGACCGGCTCAAGGCGGCGAGGATTCTAACCAGACGATCCGGCGACACAACTCACGGATCAGACTTTTCAGATGACGGACGCCGCACGCAGGATCGTCCGATGC
>JAYTXB010000860.1:0-13619 GCA_043743205.1 Schlesneria sp. | reverse complement strand
CCTGCAGGCTCATGCCGATCCGATCCTGACGCTGCGCGACTCGAAGGGAGGCGTGCTGGCGATGGCGGACAACGAACTGTTCGCCGACCCGTTCCTCGTCCATCGCTTCGAGCAGGCGGGCGAGTACCTCCTCGAAGTCCGCGACGTGCGCTATCACGGCAACGTCTATTGGGAGTACTGCATCGAGGCGAACTCGCGCCCGTTTGTAACCGGTTCGTTTCCGAAGGCCATCGCGGCGGGAATCGACACGCCACTGGAACTGAGCGGTGCGCTGCTTCCTGCCGATCCGAAGGCCGTCATCAAACTGCCCGCCGAGACGCGGCTCGGTTCGGCATTCGTTCCCATCGCGTTCGGAGATCAGACATCGAACCCGCTGCCGCTCTATGTGACCAACCTCCCGCTGACGAACGAGGTGCCCGGCGACAACAACTCGCCGATGACCGCCGCGACCGTCGAGGTGCCGCGTGTCATCAGCGGTCGCATCGAAGCCGAGGCCGATCTCGACTGCTACTCGTTCGTCGCGAAGAAGGGAGAGAAGTTCACGTTCGAGGTGATCGCGCGGCGGCAAATGTCGAAGCTCGATTCGTTCCTGCGGATCCTCAACGACCAAGGGGCTGCCCTGCGCGAGGACGATGACGGACGCTTCGGCCGGCTCACCCCTGCCGACACGTGGCTCGAAGGCTGGGAGGCTCCCGCCGACGGGACGTTCACGGTCGAGATTCGCGATGTCCATCTGCGCGGCGGGCCGGGATTCGAGTACGCCCTGCAAATCACTCGCACGACGCCCTACTTCGAGTTGCAGGTCGATACCGACAAGACGCCGCTCACACCCGGACTGCACGGCCAGATTTTCGTGAGGGCCATCCGCAAGCACGGCTTCACGGGCGAGGTGCAGCTCCACATCGACGGCCTGCCACCGGGAGTGACCGCAACCTGCGGACGCATTCTGGCTGGCAAGGGCCTCGACGGCTGCATCGTTCTCGCCGCTACTGGCGATGCAGGACTGCTGGCCTCGGATGTGCGCATCCACGGCACGGCGTCGCATCCGCAGGGCGAGGGAATGCCGAACCTCGAATTGACTGCCGTCGCCACGCCATATCAAGAGTATTACTCGCCCGGCGGTGGACGCGGGCACTATCCCGTCGAGTCGCACGCCGTCTGCATCGGCCGACCCGCCGATCTGCTGGCCATCAAGCTGAGTGACACCGACATCCGCCTCAAGCCGGGCGAATCGAAGAAGATCGCCATCACACTCGACCGCGCGAAAGACGTGAACCACAACGTCACGCTCGACTTCATCTACCGCCACCTCGAACAGGTCTACGCCAACAGCCTGCCCGAAGGGGTGACGATGGAGGGCAACCAAAGCCAGACGCTGTTGACCGGCACCGCCAGCGAAGGCTTCATCACGCTGAAGGCCGACAAAACGGCCCCGCCCGTCGAGAAACAAGTGACCGTGGTAATGGCCAACTTCTCCCTGAACTTCGTGATGAAATCGACCTACTCCAGCCCGCCCGTCTTCGTCACCGTCGAGAAGGCGGAGTAAATCGAAACGATCTCGCGAACGACCCGGCTTGCGAGTTATCCCTCGTGCAGCCATGAGTGAGATGTTTTAGGCGAGCCGTGTGCCGTAAGGCCACGGGTTTCCTGCGATGATCAAGTACCGGGTGCAGTCGTTAATTGGTGGTCCTGCGGAACGGACTGTGAAACACGGTGTCTTGTGAAGGTAGCCCTGTCGCTCCGCGACAGGAAGCGCGATCAATGGGGAACGTCGATCTGCTGAACCGCCTCAAACTAACCCAGAATGTCTTTCGGGCGGTCCCGCAGCCTGTCGCGGAGCGACAGGGCTACCTCCAATTAACGACTGCACCCTCAATATCCCGCAGCCTGACGGCATGCGGCTCGCCGGTGTTCCATCTTTGGCGGCGAGAGGTATAGACTGCCGAACGACATTCTCTTCACCGCGTAGGGAGATTTCGTAATGCCGCCAACCACCGCACAGTTCAAAGCGGAGCTCGGCCGGTTACCAATCCAGACCCGCGCCGAACTCGCCCACTTCCTGATCGAATCACTCGACGGCGAGCCGGACGATGACTGGGAGGCGGCTTGGGAAGTCGAACTCGATCGGCGGATGGCCGAAATCGAAAACGGAACGGTCGTCGGAATACAGGCGGACGAGGTCATCAGAACAAGGGGGTATCCATGATTCGCGCAATTGTTCGCAACGGAAGGCTGGAGCCACTGGAGCCGCTTCCTCGAAACTGGAATGAAGGAACGGAGCTTTCGATCGAAATGGCGCTGCCGAGCGACAGCCCGGTCGGTGCGGCCAATTGGCAGCAGCAGTTCGACGAGATGGAGGCTCACGCCGCACAGGTCTCGCCGGAAGACATCACTGAGTTGAACGCGATTCTCGACGAGAACGACCGCCAGCAAAAGGAGATTGTTCGGCGACAGTGGAACCTGACGCCATGAGCGATTTCCTGTGGGGCTCCAATCATCTCAGTGCGGCACTGGCGGCAACAGCACGACGAGCCAACTTGGGTGCCACTGGCGGCAGCTTTGAGCCGCCAGTGCTGCAAAGACACTGGCGAGCGAAGCCCCTCGCCAGTGGCACCCGGCGGTAGATCACTTCTTCTCGATGGAGACGTTCCTCTGCCACAGAATAGACGGGAAGTTTGGCGTACGCTGCGTCCATCGCGTCGGGTCGATTTGAACCCACCCATCAGGGTTATGAGACCACACAATTTGAAATTGATAGCGGCCTGGAATAGACGGTGTACGAATTGTTCTCTGGAGTGCCACGCTCTCACCACCCAAAGCCGTCTTCGCTCGTGTTGACATCAATGATCCGAGCGCACGTCCCAAACGAAATGAACTAGAGAATGCCACATTGAACGTCGGATCGAATTGATCTTTGGGCCGCTCCGGCCCCGATTCGGCGATAAAAGGGAGAGGCTCCATATACGGAACCTCTCCCGAATCGACCACGTTGAACTTCTTTCCGTTTGATCTCACTGTGCAGGAGAATTTGTAATCTCTGCCTGCGTCTAGGCGCAGTGGCGAATCATCAATCAGAACTCCATCAAGTGTTACATCGGAAAACACAAGCAGCTTGGGAAGATATTGTGGTGCTGTCCACCAATATACAAATACGAACCCGCCCAGCGACAGCGCAAGCGTGGCGCTGATTGTCCAAACCGCGATTCTTTTCCAACGCCATCGTGAATCTGTGCCACTCGATTCAAACATTCGCGAATCCTCAGAAATTACTGATGGCCTCATTGCCATTTCGCGTTCCAATCGCATGCCAGACAGCAAGGTCGATTGAATTTGAGATGAAACGCACCGAACCGTCACACAATAAAAGATTGACGCCTGACCGATGGAGACTCGTCGGAGGGCTGATGGGTTCGACTAGAAATACGGCTGTCATGGCGGGATTGAAGCACGAGCGAGTGTTGGGAGTGCGTACGTGGTTGTAGGCACTGTTCCTCACATTAAAAGGATTCCCGGCGGAATGGTTCGTCACGCTGGATGTGGCATCGCAAGCCTGAAAGAGTAATGGCAACTGCGACGGGAGTGTAAACGTTGCTGAAATCGTCCATGTATATCGGAGCGGATCACTCGCGGGAGAGAGCGGACTGAGTGCCGCGAGATACTCCGCGTCGCTGGTTGCGAGCCGGTAGTGGGGAATGAGCTGCTCACTGGCGCACGCCGTGTGTGACAACCCGTCTGTCAGATCTCGAAACGCGAGTGCCATGCCAGCTCGACTGTCCGAACCGTCCGCAAATCCAATTCCGTCACTGATCCCACCGGGGTATCCAGGGATGTCCGAAATTCCTGAGGAGAATGCGTAAGATGCAGAACGACGAGTTCTACGAACGAGCGGGTCTGATGGACAAAGATAGACGCGTGGCCGCATCCAATCGCCCGCTTCGGGACAGGCCCCGACCAGACAAGGATCGGGCGCTCCGTAGAGATCCCAGTTGCCAGCACGTCCATCTAGATGCGGCGATAAGAAACGAAGCCCGAGAACGCCAGAACACGGCAATACGCCGTGGGTGGCATGATACTCATGCAATGCAATCCCGATTTGTTTGAGGTGGGAACTGCATTCCATTCGCCGCGCCGTCTCTCGCGCCGACATGACACCAGCCGCGACGAGAGAAGCCAACAAGCTGATGATTGCCATGACCACTGCCAACTCAATCAGCGTGAACCCTGTGCGATGCAGAACGGCAATGACCTTGATTTGTCGATTTGTATTCGCGGTTTGTTTCACCATGTTGTATGCCTCGCCCGAGCATTAAGGAAATGACCATTGTGCTGTCGGCCTCAGAGGTATTCAAAAATAGACTGTGCGGCAGCCTCATGCCTGCCGCACAGTCGAATCGTATGACTTATCAATCCAAATCAGGGAACAAGTTGACTCGGCCCCCAAGAATAAAACATGCTGGAACGCGTTTGTCCGCTTTCAAACATGCAAGCCGTGTTCGGCGTGAAAACCTGTTCGTGCCGGTTGTACATGAGATATATACCTCCGCTAACGGGACTAGTACCAGTAATTGTGGTGAAGTACGTTGCAGCCATGGGGCCATCCGGAGTCGTGGTCGGGTTTGTGGTCTGGTCGAGATACATCCCCCACCACCCCGCTGAATAACTATTGCACATGACACGCCCCCTCGGGTTTGTGTATTCAGGGCCGTACGTGAAAACGTTCAACGCCGCCAACGTCTGCGCGGGAGCGCTAAACACCATGCAACCGACGAGTATTGCGCAAAGCGAGCGTCTCCACACACTGCCAATCAACCTTACTAACATCATCTGTATTCTCCATCACTTCGAGGCCGAGATTGTTACGAGAGTTGCCTCTCACGGCGGAACAAGTAATGCAGAGAGAGAGAGAGAGAGCAAGTCAGACGCAAAAAAATACGACACCTGTCTGGGGCGAATGGCACTGTCGTGACAGAAGTCTTTTTATGTGGCCGGGTGGCCCTGCTCGAACCGGGAGTACGGGCTGGTTGGATGTGCCACTGCTTCGGAGTCCTCGGAGAAGTAGTGCCGATTGGGGGACGACCTCGTGAAGAACACTGCTTCTCCGAGGACTCCGAAGCAGTGGCACAACTGGAAGATTGACGTTGTTGATCGTTCCCCGCGCAGTTGGCATCCGCGCGCTGCTCGATCAGAAACTCGACGAGGGCGGGGTGGCCCTGTTCGGTAAAATAATGATCACGTTTGATGTGCCACTGCTTCGGAGTCTTCGGAGAAGCAGTGCAAACGGGTGCGAACTTTGTTATTTGCACTGCTTGTCCCAAAGCGGTCAAGCAGTGGCACGACCGAGTTTGATGAGATTGCTCAAGCAGAGCCCTCCACTCCAATAAGTGTTCCAAACATGCTGACGATGCTCGGCGGACAGCGGCGGTTTTGTGATGGGGTGACGCGGCGCGAGACGCTCAAGGCGGGATCGCTCGCGATGCTCGGCGGGCTGTCGCTGCCGGGACTGCTGCGGGCGGAGTCCGTTGCCGGGAACAAGCGGCCGGGGAAGGCGAAGAGTGTTGTGCTGATGTACCTGCACGGCGGCGCGCCGACTCAGGACATGTTCGACATGAAGCCGGACGCGCCCGTTGAAGTGCGGGGTGAGTTTCGGCCGATGGCCACGTCGGCGGACGGCATTCAAATCTGCGAGCACCTGCCGCGCAGTGCGAAGTGGATGCACAAGGCGGCCATCGTGCGCAGCGTCACCAACAAGGCGAACTGTCACAACACGATGCCCAGCTTCACGGGGTTCGAGCAGCCGCTGGATGACCTCACGATCATCAAGGACTCGTACCCGCCGAGCATGGGTTCGGTGTGCGAGTACCTGAAAGATCCGCGCAACGAAATGCCGGCGTATGTTCACTTGCCCGCTCCGTTGGGTTGGGGTGGCGGGCCGACGAAGGCCGGACCGTATTCGGGGTTTCTCGGGAAGAGGTACGATCCGCTGGAAGCCTTCTGCGAACCGTATGTCGACAAGGGAGTGAAGACCGACGTGCGCGAAGACCCCGTCGTGATGCGCGGCATTCCACGTCTCCCCGATCAGACGCTGGCGGCGGGCGTGACGCTGGATCGGCTGAGTCACCGCAAGAGCCTGCTCGAACAACTCGACCGCGAACTGCGGCGGCCTCAGTTGCAGACGGCCCTCGCCACGTTCGACCGCTACCAGCAGCGAGCGTTTGATGTCCTGACCTCGAACAAACTGCGAGCCGCCTTCGATCCCGACCGGATCGATGCGAGCGTGCGCGAACGGTACGGCGACACGCTGTTCGGCAACAGCGCCTTCATCGGCGGGAACCTCGTCGAATCGGGCGTGCGGTTCGTGACCGTGCTGTGGGACTGGTACAACGGCCGCATCTCGAACCTGCAGGATTTCGGTTGGGACACGCACATGTGGAACTTCCAAATCCTGAAGAAGTACCTGCCGCAGGTCGATCTGGCGTTCTCGGCCTTGATGGAGGATCTCGAACGGCGCGGGCTGCTCGACGAAACGCTGGTCGTCATCATGAGCGACTTCGGCCGCACGCCGCGAGTCAACAAGGACGCCGGACGCGATCACTGGATTCACTGCTACTCGGTCCTGTTCGCCGGCGCAGGGATTCGCGGAGGCACGGTCTACGGCCAGTCGGACGAACACGCCGCCTGGGTGAAGGACCGACCGGTCAGCACGGCCGACATCTGCGCCACGATTTACGCCGCGCTGAGCATCGACCCGCATCTGACGATCCCGGACCGCTTGGGCCGCCCGACTCCGGTGGCTCAGTACGGCGAGCCGATCTCGGACGTGTTGGTGTGAGATATTGGCCGTCTGCCTTGAGCGGACTTGACCCATCGCCTGGTTTCGTGGACTTGCCCCCCGACGTTTGTTGTCGGCGACCTTGGACGGCATACTTGCCGCGTCTGTCGGATGTCGATTTGCCGCTCATCGAACTTCTCGCGAGACCTCCCCATGCGCCACCGTTCCGTTGCCTCGCTGTTTTGTCTGGCCGCTTGCTGTGTGATGTCGCTGCGAGACGCAGAGGCCGAGGACTTTCAGGTCCATCGGTTCGAGCGGCAGCAACTCACCGATGTCTACTTCTCCGAGGGGGCGAACTTCGGCGACATCAATCACGATGGCAAGCCCGATGTCGTTCACGGGCCGTACTGGTGGGAAGGCCCAGAGTTCACCAAGCGCCGCGAAATTTTTCCGCCCAAGCCACAGAATCGAGATGGGTACTCGAACAACTTCTTTACGTGGATCGACGACTTCACCGGCGATGGCTGGAATGATCTGGTCAGTGTCGGCCTGCCCGGTTCGCCGGCGGTCCTGTATGTGAATCCGGGTGATGTGAAGGTGCTCGACGCCACCGCCCACTGGGCCACTCGCGATGTCAAAGTCTTCGAGGGAGTTGGCAACGAGTCGCCGCAGTTCGTGAATCTGGTGGGCGACGCGCGGTCGGAACTGGTCTGCAATCACAACGGCAAGTTCGGCTATGCCGTTCCCAATTGGAAGCAGCCGAGCGAACCGTGGACGTGGCACGCGATTTCGGAGGCTGTCGGCGAGTATCCGTTCGGGCACGGCCTGGGTGTCGGCGATGTCAACGGCGATGGTCGGCAAGACGTCATCTGGAAGGGTGGCTGGTACGAGCAGCCCAAGTCGATTGAGGGCGATCCGCTCTGGGCATCTCACAAGTATCAGTTCGCCGGGCCGGGTGGTGCCGACATGTTCGCCTATGACGTGGATGGTGACGGCGACAATGATGTCATCAGCAGCCTGGCCGCTCACACGTATGGCCTCGCTTGGTTCGAGCAGGTGCAGGACGGCGACGCGATCACGTTCACGAAGCATCTCATCATGGGAGACAAGGCGGAGGACAACCCGTATGGCGTCCTCTTCACCGAGCCGCACGCCGTCGCACTCGTGGACATGGACGGAGACGGGCTGAAGGACATCATCACCGGCAAGACGTACTGGTCGCATCACCGTCAGTCGCCGATGTGGGACGCGGGAGCCGTCGTCTACTGGTTCAAACTGGTGCGCGGCTCTTCCCCCCTCGCCCCGCCCCGTCTTCAGGAAAACCAAAACAGGCGGGGAGAGGGCCGGGGTGAGGGGTCTTCTTCCTCGCCCACGAATGGAAAGCCCGATGCCAAAGCCAAAGAGAATCCCCTCACCCTAACCCTCTCCCCGCAAAGCCGGGGCGAGGGGACAGGAAAGACTGCGGCAACAACCATCGACTGGGTTCCGTACCGCGCCGATGATGAATCCGGAATTGGTCGGCAACTCAGTGTCGGAGACATCGACGGCGACAAGCTGCCGGACATCGTGGTCGGTGGCATGAAGGGAACTCACGTTTTGCGGCACAAGGTTGCCAAGGTGAACGAACTGGAATTCAAAGCCGCTCAGCCGAAGAAGGTTGTGGCGATGGGCGAGGGTCTGTCTCCGCAAGAGGCCGCCGCCGCGATGACGGTTCCCGATGGCTTTACGGTGCAACTCACAGCGGGCGAGCCGCTCGTGCATCAGCCGATCGCGTTCACGATCGACTCGCGCGGCCGCTTGTGGGTGGCGGAGGCTCACACGTATCCCAACCGCGCCAAGGACGGCGAAGGGAAGGACAAGATCATCATCCTCGAAGACACCGACGGCGACGGGACGTTTGAGAAGCGCAAGGTCTTCATCGAGGGATTGAACCTCGTCAGCGGCCTGGAACTCGGCTTCGGCGGCGTCTGGGTCGGCGCGGCTCCGTATTTGATGTTCATCCCGGATCGGGATGGCGATGACGTGCCGGACCAAGGTAGCCCTGTCGCTCCGCGACAGGAAGCGCGAAGCGGGGACCAGCCGTCTGCTGGCAAAGAAGCCAACTCGTCACAGAAAGCGATCGAGCCATCGCGCCTCGTGTCGCGGAGCGACACGGCTACATTGCAGTTCCCCAAAGACGTTCCTCCCGGCGCAACTGTCCTCCTCGACGGCTTCGGCTGGCAGGACACGCATGAAGTTCTGAACGCCTTCATCTGGGGACCGGACGGCTGGCTCTATGGCTGTCACGGCGTGTTCACTCACTCGAAGGTCGGCACGCCTGGCGCGAAGGATGAGGACCGGCAGGGTCTAAACGCAGGAGTCTGGCGTTATCACCCGACGCGGCATCAGTTCGAAGTCTTCGCGCATGGCACGAGCAACCCGTGGGGCGTTGACTTTGATGACCACGGTCAGGCGTTCATCACGGCGTGCGTCATCCCGCACCTGTGGCACATGGTTCAGGGAGGCCGCTATCAGCGACAGGGAGGCCAGCACTTCAATCCATACACGTTTGAAGACATCAAGACGATTGCCGATCACCTGCACTACGTTGGCAAGATTCAGGACCATGCGTGGTGGGGTCACGAGCCGCATCCTCCGACGGACACTCTCGCGGCGGGTGGCGGACATGCTCACTGCGGCGCGATGATCTATCTCGGCGACAACTTTCCGCCGCAGTACCGCAATCAGATTTTCATGGACAACGTCCACGGCAACCGAATCAACGTCTGTCAGTTCGATCGCGCCGGTTCGGGCTTCATCGGTCGCCGCGCCCCCGACTTCCTCGTCGCCAACGATCACTGGTTTCGAGGCATCAATCTCAAGTACGGCCCGGACGGCTCGGTCTACCTGATCGACTGGTACGACAAGAACGCCTGCCACCGCACGAACCCCGAGATTTGGGATCGCACGAACGGGCGGATCTACAACGTGAAGTTTGGGGGAGTCGAGAGACGAGTGTCGAATGTCGAGAGCCCGACAGACGACGCCGATCCTGCAATCGTCTCACCCACAAATACGCGTCGCGTAGCGACCGTCGTCCCCTCGCCCCCGTCTTCGGGGGAGAGGGCTAGGGTGAGGGGGCCGAGCGGTGAAAACGCCCTCATTCGCGCAACCGACTCGACTCTTCCATCCTCTGTCCCTCAGTTGGCCCAAGCCGAAGAAAGAACCCCTCACCCTAACCCTCTCCCCTCCAAGGCGAGGGGCGAGGGGACCAGAGAAGACTTGGCGGCATTGCCCGACGCCGAGCTCGTCGCGAAGCATCTGCATCCGAACGACTGGCACGTCCGTATGGCTCGCCGCACATTGCAAGAGCGGGCTGCGAACAAGAAGCTCGACGCGGCAACGGCGGGTTCGCTCGACAAGATCGTTCGTGAGAACCCCGACATCACGCGGCAACTGCGAGCGTTGTGGACGCTTCACGCCGTTGGAGAACTCACCGACGCACGTCAGCTCGAACTGCTCGGTCATGCGAACGAATCGCTGCGAGCATGGGCGATCCAACTCGAACTGGAAGACCGAACCGCGAGTGCTGCGGTGGTCGCGAAGTTGATTCAGCTCGCGAAGACTGAGCCGTCCGCAGTCGTGAGGCTCTACCTCACGTCAGCCCTGCAACGTCTGCCTGTCGAACAGCGATGGGAATTGGCAGCGGCCTTGTCAGCGCGAGACGAAGACGCGACCGACCACAATTTGCCGCTCGTCCTGTGGTACGGCATCGAACCACTCGTCACGGCCGATCCGGTGCGGGCGATCGCGCTAGCGAAGTCCTCGAAGATCGAGAAGGTCACGCGGTTCATCGTGCGGCGTGCGTCGGCGACCAACGACACCGTCGCCGCTCCCGTCGAATGGCTCGCGTCGGCAACCGACGTGGCGACTCAGCAGATGCTGCTCGATGAGATGCGGCTGGCGCTGGAAGGGCGCGTCAACGTGCCTCAGCCCGCCGCGTGGACACCCGCGTATGAGAAGCTGCTCAAGAGCGACGATGCGGAAGTCCGCGCGAAGGCCGACAACCTCGCCGTGGCGTTCGGTGACAAACGGATTCTGCCTCGCATGAGAGATGTGCTCGCCGATGCCAAGCAACCCGTCGAGCAACGTCAGCGGGCACTCGAACTGATCGTGAAGGGTCGCGACACGGAGGCGGCTCCGGCGCTGCGAGTCGCTCTGAATGAAGCGGCCTTGCGAGGCTCGGCCCTTCGTGCGCTGGCTGCTTTCGATGATGCGGCCACGCCACCGGCGATCCTTGCGATCTATGCCAAGCTGAACGACGCCGAGAAACGCGACGCGATCAACACACTTGTCGCGCGACCCGGTTCGGCGGGCAAGCTGTTCGATGCGATCGAAAAGGGGACGGTCCCGCGCACCGATGTACATGCCTATCACGTGCAGCAGTTGCTTGGCTTCAAGGACGAGGCGCTCGCCAAGCGGATCACATCGGTCTGGGGCGACATTCGCGCGACCGCGAAGGACAAGCTCGAACTGATCGCCAAGCACAAGACCGAACTGACCGCCGCGCGATTGAAGACCGCCGATCTCGGCAACGGCCGGCGTCTGTACACGAAGACCTGCTCGGCGTGCCACTTGTTGTTTGGTGAAGGGGGCAAGATCGGCCCCGACATCACCGGCTCCAACCGTGCGAACCTCGATTACATCTTGGAGAATGTCCTCGACCCGTCGGCCATCGTCGGCAAGGACTATCGCATGACGAGCCTCGCTCTGACCGATGGTCGAGTCGTCAACGGCCTAATCCAAAAGGAGACCGACAGCGCGGTCACGGTTCGCACGATCAACGACACGGTCGTCATCGCGAAGACTGACATCGAAGAACGGAAGCTGTCGAAACTTTCGCTGATGCCCGAAGGACAACTCAACGTCCTCACCGCCGATGAACGTCGTGACCTAATCGCATACCTCGGCACACCCGCTCAAGTCTCATTGCGCGGCCCGAAAGCACCAATCGACCCGAAGACCGGCAAGGTTCCGAACGCCATCGAAGGTGAGACGATGAAGATCATCGGCAAGACCGCCGGCAGCGCGGCGAGCCAGGGCATGGGGGGCTTCACCAAGGACCGCTGGTCGGGCAACGACCATCTCTGGTGGACCGGTGCCGCCCCGGGAGCCAAACTCGAACTGGAACTGACCGTCCCCGCCGACGGCCCCTACCAACTCGAAACCGTCCTCTGCATGGCCCGCGACTACGCCATCGTCCAACTCCTGATCGACAACGAACCCCTCGGCGAACCAATCGACTGCTACAACGACCCCGATGTCATCACCACCGGAGTCATCACCCCCACCCCCAGACAACTCACGAAGGGAACCCACAAACTCACCCTGCAAATCGTCGGAGCGAACCCCAAGGCGGCGAAGGGCTTCATGGTCGGCTTGGACTACGTGCGGTTGGTGAAGAGCGAACCGCAGAAGTGAAGTAGTTTGTGCTTCAACACAACGCTTCTCAACCAATTCCACGAACACGATCCCGACGCGGTTGTTTGCGAGACGAGATATGCTGAGGCATAACCTACTTGTCTGAAGGGAGCCAATCCCGTGTTGTTTTATTACGGGCGGAACTACGAGGCAACGAGAGCGGGTAGAAGCATCCGTCGCGTCGTCTGTGAAAAATGTCGTACCGAGTATTTCTATGAACTCGTCCGTATTGGAACGGGCACTGAAGAGTCGCCCTATGGATTGATGAATAGCACGGCGCAACGAACAGCGACCGCAACTGCGAATCGAGAATTGCAAGATATGCTCACGTACTGTCACGATCCTGTGGCATGCCCTGAATGTGGGTTAATCCAGAAAAAGATGCGATGGCAGGCTGCTGTCACTCGCGCTCGAAGATGGATGATCAACGCCGTCGTTGCGAACATTGTCTTGATCTTTGTGGCGACCATCGTTCTTCTAGGAATGCGAATTCCAGCTTGGGGTTGGTGGTACTATTGGGGGCTGGTAGCGTGCATTGTTCTTTTCACTTACCGCATTTACGTGGCGAAGCGTCAGTACGATGAGGAATGTTTCCGGCGAATCCCCGAATCCGATATTAATCTGCTCGCTCCACCGGCGCTCGTGCCCACAAGCTCCAGTGATGGTGGTTTTGTACTCGTTCCCGCAAAGGCGACGACACCGCGACATGTGGGTTCCACGTTGGTGGAACAATTCATTCGACTCGGTTTGCCACCGTTCTGCTTCCGCTGCCTTGCTCGCACTGATCACCGATACAAACCGCCAATCACGGTGAGTGGCGAACAGCCGACTCTCCCCTGTTGCGAAACGTGCTCCCGTCTCCTGAGTCGCCGTGTCATTTCAATTGCATTCTGGTCATGGATAGCTCAAGCAATCGCGATTTGGAGCCTCACACGGTGGAATGGGCTGGATGTCTTTGGCCAGTGCTTCTCGACGATTGCCTATTCGATTCTCCCCGGATCGATTCTCAGCGTGACCCTTGGCAATTCATTCGGAGTGGCGGCGCGACTGCGCGACATTGACGCATGGCGAGGCTGGGGATCTCTTCGTACCACGGACGGGGTGATGTCGCAGTTGGTCGCCTACTATTCGCAACCCGAGGTGCATTCGGTTCGTTTAGACGAAGGTGAGTTGGCGAAATTGCGAGGCGAAGTTTGATCAGCCGAACTACGAGTGACACCGTTTCATTCGTCCATTCAAATGAGCCCATTTCCACTCATTCGGTATGAGACGTTCATTTGGTGGGCACCGCCCCTGTCTTTTACACACAACTCATGCTGAGGTTTCAGGTCCGAAGGTGAGCCAGGCTTGGGAGAAGTCGAGCATTCTTCGGAGGCCGATCCAGAGGGAT
>JAYTXB010000859.1:0-5156 GCA_043743205.1 Schlesneria sp. | reverse complement strand
CGAAGCGACTCACCCTCAAAGTCGATTTCGGCCAACAAGCCGATGTCGCCGACTACGCCAACTGGTGCGAGGCCGTGCTCATTGGCGAGCCGAAGTGAGGGCGGGCCATATCCTCTAACGACACAAGGTGAATCGAGTCCACTGTTCCCTTGAGTCATTCCGCACACGGGCGAAATTGATGCAGGCAACTACTGTAGTCCCGTCGCTCCGCCGACGGGACACCTTGTCGGCGGAGCGACAAGACAACAGTTAGCGACGCGACAGCCTATGTGACTCGTGGCGTCAATTCGCACCCGGTGAGGCATATTTGAAAGCCGGCCGCTCCTCAATAATCAACTTGCAGCTCCCCATCTGCGCGATGGGCAAGTTGGCGCAGTAAGCGAGGACTGATGCGTTTGGATTCGATATGCACGCTGCCATCGCCCCTCAAAGCAATGAAGAGATCGCCGTGGTGGCTGCTCGGTCCCCCAACCACGTTGCCTCTCGAAGAGAGAGCTAGACTCGGCACCAATCCATCCATCGGATGAGAAACAAATTCGGGAGCGACTTCACTTCTGCCCCCTTCCATTTCGACTCGATTACTCCACACGACCGCGTTGCGCAGTGACGCGCGCGTGCCCGACATCCAGCCCAGTTTGCTACCCCGATCGGCCCGAGACTCGGTCACAAAAATGGTGTAGGAAGTCCCATCCTCGACTTGCTCGTAACGGATGGCACTGTTGAGAAACAGGACTCCATTCTGATTCACGTCGATGGGAGTTTCGTAGTCGTTGTGAATGCCGCAGTAACTCGTCAGGCCCAGCTTGCCGCTCCGGATTTCAGGGTCCGAAGGGCAATGGAGTGTTGGCAAACGGTACGCGCGAACCGGCTCGTGGACGGGGGCGTAGACGCTCTGGCGAAAGTCGATCTGCTCGTAAAGTTGCATCCCGTCGAAGTGCGGCAGGAGTTGAGTCAGCCAACCCAGATGCTGATCGTCGGGGGACTCTTGGCTCACAATCGGTCGTGTCGAGTTCTGTGTTCCGGGCGGCAAAACACCATGCGCCGATTCATAACTTTGCAGGGCAATTCCGAGCTGCATCAAGTTGTTCTGGCATTGAACCCGCCGCCCCGCTTCACGTACCTGCTGTATTCCGGGGAGCAGTAACGCCGCCAACAAGCCAATGATGGCCATCGACACCATGAGTTCGATCAGCGAGAAGCCTTTGGTCGATCGGACACGCGGCGTTCGACCGCCAGTGATGCCAAACAGCGCGGCGACTGGCTCAAGGTTTTGCTTCACAGAAGCCTCTCAAAAATCGTCCATCATCTCGCCATCCGCACGATGACAGAGATTACGAAGTACGTTTGCGTGAGTACTGTGGGTGAGGAATCTCACCGCACCGTCACACATCAACACGTTGTTGCCGCCAGTATGGTGACTGCTAAAACCTCCAACGTAATCGATCCCTGACGCCACGGCGGCGCGTTCATTTTGGATCGACCAAACTCGCTCGTTAATGGCCAACTTCCGAACTTTGTAGAGCGGCGGCGTTGCGGGTTGATTTTGGTTCTCCCAACGAACGCCGTTTCGCAGTGTGGCGCGCGTCCCAGACATCCAACTCAGCGATCTCGGTTCGTCATCGGACATTTCACCCACCAGCATCGTGTGAGAGGCACCATCGTGGACTTGCTCGAACCGAATCGCACTGTTCAGAAACAGCACTCCATTCTGGTTCGTATTGATCGGCGTTTCGTAGTCGTTGTGAACGCCGCAATAATTGGAACGGTAAGTTCCGAGAGCAGCATTACGAGCAGATGGACAGATCCAAATTTTCAGTTCCTTGGACTGTAAGGCATCATTCTCAGGGGCATAGACGCTCTTGGTAAAATCGACGTGTTGATACGCCGCCTTCTGTTGCAGGTAGGGCAAAATTTGGACCGTCCAACTCATGTGATATTGCTTCACGTCCGCCGTGCTTACGATGGGGCCGGTGGCATTTGATGTTCCTGGCGGGAGAACGCCATGTGCGTTGGCGTAGTTGTTCAGTGCAAGACCAATCTGGAGGAGGTTGTTCTGGCAAGCGATCTGCCGCGCCGCGTCACGCGCTCGTTGAACAGCGGGCAACAGAAATGAGGCCAACATGAAAATGATCGCGACGACGGCCAACAATTCGATGAGAGTGAATCCACGTTTGTGGCGTGCTCGCGAATCGGCCAGGCAGTCAATGGCGATCATTGGGATGATCCCGCCCGTCGTTGTTCGGCGGGCTGAACGAATTGCCCGTGACCGCCAGTTATGACCGTTGCTGTCACCATGATTATCAGCCTTCAAAAATCTGCCACACGTGGGTTGCGATGCTACTTGTTCGCTTCAGCACCGGCAATCAGTGTCTCCTTTGAAGAGGGCCGAAGTCGGGCGGCACGACGGCAGGAGAACTCGTCGGGAGATTTGTTCCCGCCGCCTTTCTCGTGTTCCCGTGGCCTGCTTACAATCGCGGTCCCGTTTACTAGGACTGCGTTGTCATGCTGCTTGCGCCGTTGGTTGCTTCACCGTTGATGGTCAATCCGATCCCGCCCGCCGTCATCTCGTTGATGTTTGGGGTGGCGGTCTTCTTGTTTGCGTGGACGATCTGGCGGACGCTCGCCACGGATGACCTCACGCAGGACAACGAGTGGCGGTACGACGTGAACCGGATCAACGAGCTGCGTCGAGTCAGTCCGTTCTTTCGGACGCTGCAACCGCTGGTGCAGGCGTTCGCGCGATTCAATCGCGGGGCGTTTGCCGAGCAGCTTCCGGAAATCGGGCGAGAGATTCAGGCGGCCGGGTTCGCGCGGTTCTGGACGGCTGAAGAATATCTCGCGCGGATCGAGATTCAGTCACTGATGCTGTTGCCGCTGTACGTCTATGTCAGCACGCAGATCATGGGACCAGCCGGGATCGTGATGGCGATCATGTTCACGATTTTGACCGGCTACTTGCTTCGTCGCCGACTCCGCAACACGGCGCGGTATCGACTGGTCCTCATCAAACGTCGCCTGCCGTTCCTGCTCGACTTGGTGACGCTCCTCATGGAGGCCGGGGCCACATTTTTGCAGGCGTTGAAAGAAGGCGTCGATGAATTTCGCGAGCATCCCGTCGGGGTCGAGTTCGGCCGAGTCCTCGGCGAACTGAACATGGGCAAGGGGCGTACTGCGGCTCTCGAATCTATGCGTGACCGACTGCACGACGACGAGATCACCGGCATCATCGGCGCGATCATTCAGGGCGAGCAACTCGGCACACCGCTCGCGAGAATCTTCCGCACGCAGGCCGATGTCCTACGACTCAAGCGGAGCCAACGGGCCGAGACTTTGGCAGGAGAAGCCGCCGTCAAGATGCTGCTCCCCGGAGTCCTCATCATGGCATCCACGGTCCTCGTGATTTTGGGTCCATTCGTACTCAACATGGCCACCACTGACATTCTGAATTGAAGCCTGCATGTCTACTGTCTCCACCACCATTGCCAGTCTCACCGTGACCAGCGGCCCCGATCGCGGGAAAACATTCGCGCTGCACGAAGAGTTTGTCCACGTCGGTCGCGCCGACGATTGTCAGGTGCAACTGACCGATCCGCAGGTGGAGGACGTGCAGGCTTCACTGGCCAATCGGAACGGACGATTCGCGATCATCACGGCATTTGAAGAGGCTGTGTCCGTGGATGGCAAGCCGCTCTCGGCCGAGCAATGGGTTTGGTTGCCGTCCCAGGCCACAATCGACATCTCGTCCAAGACGACGCTGCTCTTTTCGTGTGGTCTGCCTTCGGGAACCGATCGCGAAGTCGCCAGCTCGAAAAAGCCGAGTGAGCCTCCAACGGTCGAGCCGCCAACGTCACTTCCCGCGAAAACCAAAGGCCGCAAACCGGGCACGAAGAAGAGTGACGGGACGACGCGCACGGTTGCCAAGTTCATCACAGATCGCGCGGGTGAGACGTTGGTACGACTCGGTGAAGACGGGCATCTTCCCGAGCTGTCGCTGTCAGAATCGACCTCACCCAAACTCGATAAACGAAAAAAAGCACCGCAGGGAAACCCGGCATTGATCTATGGTGCACTCGGTTTCAGCCTCCTGATGTCGTTGGCGATGCTGTTCCTCGATCCGGCGGTGACGGATGAGAGAGAGCAGTCAAAAATGGAGGCACGTCAATTGGTGATGCAGAATTACGTGGGAAGCGAAAAGGAACCGATCAAGCCGTACCAACAATTGCTCCGCGATGCGGGCCTCGCCCATTCGCGCGGCGACTTCAAGTCCGAGCGTGCATCGTATCTCAAGGTTTTACGCCTATTGAACTCGGAAGATAAGAATCCATTCATGGGGATCACGGGGATTCCGGAGGACGACGAACGGGACGAACGATTGAAGAAATGCCTCGCCGTGTTGCTGGGGCGTTAGGCGAGCGACAGGGCCATTTGGAATAAGTCATTCGGGTGTGACCGGCATTCCGGGGCGATTTTTTGAGATTGGGGTGGCGTAGAACCAATTTCGTTCGGCACGTTTTTTTTGCATGCGACACCATCTGTCATTATCCGCCAATCAGGGAAGTTGGCGGGTATGGCAGAACACTCGGACGCGAGTTTTGGTTCGGTGGTGAGCGGGGCGAATGTCGCGGAGAGCGCCGCATTAGATCCGGCTCGTGTGGAGAGGGTGAAGTATCTGCGTCGGATATTTCCGGTATTGGAGCGGCTGGTTCCGTCCCCAGCGGAAGTGGACCCCGTCGGCAATCGTCGGCAGTTTCTGGCTCAGTCTGCGAGCCTATGGGGCTGCTCATTCCCACGCGGCAGTCGCTGCGTGGCTTGTCCGAGATGTCGCGGCTACGCAAGGCGCAGCAGGAGATCGTCGGCTCGCAGGCCTCGATGGGATCCCTGACCGAATCGGTGCGAGTCTTCGATCCGCAGTTGCTCGAACTCCTCTTTCAGGAACTGCTCACCCAGCTTCCCGCCAAGAGGACGTCGGGGGCCTCCGGCCAAATTCCGCTGGAGTTGGTCGGAGGCTGACAAACAGCCGTCTCTCCGCCTGACCTACGAAGAGCAGCGATTTCTGGTCAGGGCCAGCGCGCACCCTTGGGGGTTCTTGGCGGTTTGGGGTGAGGTGCGCGCCGAGTTGAAAGTTTGTATATCCGTCTCCGTGTTGTTGTTCAAGC
>JAYTXB010000858.1:0-1431 GCA_043743205.1 Schlesneria sp. | reverse complement strand
GAACCGGCCTGAGCATTGTTGAAGAACGAGTCGGTGATGTTGCCGACAAATGTCGTCCCGACCAGCGGCGCGGCCTGCGTCCCAATCTGCAGGTTATCCAACCCGTTGCCATTGGCGGTCAGACGCAGCGCGGTGAGAGTTCCCGTGCCGCCCTGTTGACTGAGGACGATCCCGGAACCGGTCTGAGCATTGTTGAAGAACGAGTCGGTGATGTTGCCGACAAATGTCGTCCCGACCAACGGCGCGAGCGGTGTCCCGATGCGCAGGTTGTCCAACACGTTGACATTGGCCGTGAGGCGGAGCGCATTGAAGTTCAAAGTGCCGCCGGTGGCTGCCAAGTCTAGGCCGGACAACGCACTGCCCGAGGACAGGACATCGGTTAGCGACAACGTCTTGATGCCGTTGCTCATGCTCAGCGAGACGCCGTTTCCGGCCAGACTGTCGGAGAAATCACTGCTGGTAAAGATGCCATTGAACGTGGCGTTGTGCGAGGCGGGCGCAGCCGGATTGTTGCCAATCAGCAGGTTGTCACCCCCGTTGCGATTCGCCGTGATGTTGGAGCCGACGACCGACATCGGACGTTGGCTACCCGTCAACAGACTCAGGCCGATCCCGACGTTGTCGTTGGCCTGCAGACGATTGATCGTCGCCATCACCGGACCTGTGGTCTGCTCGATACTTGTACCCGCGACAGTGTTGCCGCCGCTGGTCGAGACATCATCGAACACGGCATTCAACGCGCCTTGAGCGCCCCGGAGACGGATACCGTAGTCCTGCCCACCCGGCGTTGCGTTCATCGAGACTCGTTCGAGACTCAGGTCAAGCGGAGAGATGCCCGTAGAAACATCGATCCCCGCGTGACCGACGCCGCCGTTGTTCCCCAGTCCACCGGGGTTGGCCCAGCCATTGACCAAGTTGCGATTGATGTCGGCAATGCGTCCACCGAGGATCGACTGACCATCCAGTGTGGGGAGTCCCATTCCGCCGGCACCCGGCAGCACGATGCCACCGCCGCCATTGTTGGAAATCTCCAAGTGATGGAAGTTAAAGCCGCGCACATTCGTGCCGGTAATGGCCGCTCCCGTAGCGCCATTCATCACGAACGCCGCCACTTCGTTGCCATTCCCGACACGCACAATGTCGCCCGCAGGATTACTCAGGAATGGAAAGCGTCCGTTGTTACGGAAGCCCACGTCAGGCAGCAAGGCGTCGTTGACGGTTTGCGTGAAGGGACCAAACGTGGCGGTCGCATCGAGGATGTGAGCGAAGCCTTCACCCAACAGGCGGGTGTTGTGCGGCAGGTTGATCTGACCATTCAAGGGCATCGCGGCCGTCGAATCGCCGCGACGCACCAGGACGAGGTCGGTCTGATTCGGCACATTCGCCGGCAACGTGCTGAACGGGTTCTCATAGGTACCGACTCCCGCAGCC
>JAYTXB010000857.1:0-5106 GCA_043743205.1 Schlesneria sp. | reverse complement strand
ATTAGCCGCAGGGCGCTAGCCCCGGTTCAGCGAAATCGAACCGGGGCTAGCGCCCTGCGGCTGATGTACCACAAGAATCAACACGAATGGCGGAGAGCCATAATTTGATGATCTAGGTGAGCCGGGTATCATGAGGCCCCGGGTTCTTCGCCGAAAAGTCCGGGGCCTCACGGCACCCGGCTCACCAAATCCCGACAGTGATTGCTGTGCCGATCCTATGGACTCGAATGATTTCGACTGAGTGAGCAGCAAGGATCAATCATGGCACCTTCCAATGAGCAAGCGGTTGCCGCACGGCCATCCACAACACAGGAGAAACCTCCGATGAAAGCTGTCGTGAGTGACCTTGTCGCGGGTGTATCAGTGAAGCCCTCAACAGCGGTGGTAATTCAACCCGCCCAAGGCCAGCACCCGTGGTTGCGGTTTGGAAAGATGTACTCGCGCGACGATCCACAGATTCGCGAATGGCTCGACATCATCGAAGCCCGCCGCAATCAGGCGGACGTTGAACTTCAGCAAGAGCTTGAGGCCGAATGATCGAGTACCTGCTCGACACCGACACCATCAGTCTCCTGCAAGAACAACATCCCAACGTCGTTCGGCGAGTGGTCGAGACGCCGATCGAGATGCTCGCCATCTCGGTGATCACCGTCGAGGAACAGTTGTCCGGTTGGTACACGTATCTCCGGCAAGCCCGCACGGCACGGCATCAGGCGGTCGCCTATGAACACTTGGCAAAGGTGGTCTCCTTCCTCGGCGGCCATGCGATTGTGAGTCTGTCGGAGTCGGCGATTTCCCGAGTCAAGGAACTCGGGAAACTCAAACTCGGCGTGCGGGCGATGGATCTGCGCATCGCGGCGATCGCCTTGGAGATCAACGCCACGGTGGTCACTCGCAACCTGCGTGATTTCCAACTTGTTCCCGGCTTGAGGTGCGAGGACTGGAGCAGTTGATCCACTCGCCAGTTGTTGACCATCCCCCCTTTGTGAGATGAAAGGATGCCTCTCATGAATCGACCTCGTTTGTTTTGGATGTTGGCCGTTGTCGCAGGTGCCTCATGTGTCTGGTGGACCGGCTTGCGAGCCGACGACGCGACGGTGACCGCTCCGCCATCGAACCAGATCGCCGAACTGCTGGCTCGAATCGAGAAACTCGAACGGCGCGTGGAGACTCTCGAAGACAGGCGGCAGGCGGTGCGACAGATCGACACTTTGTTCGTGCCTGCCGGAGGTTGGCTACCCACACCGGCCGTCGAGCCGAAGCCCGCTTTGTCACACGGCGCATTGATTCTTCCACCGAAGGTAGCACCGCCAGCAGGCGGCGCATTTCTTCCTCGCCACATTGAATCGAAGCCGGAGTAAACGATCCAGCCGGACTTCGGTGGGGCGGTCCTCGGCGGCTTGCCTTGCGTGGTCACGGCGGCTCGTGTTAGCGTTTCGCCCGATCTTTCCAGCGTTTCCTGCGGCGAGCCGTCTCGGTTAGAGTGGCTCGCCGCTTTCGCATTTCGTCCACAGAAAACTTTGAAGAAAGTCCTCGCACCATGACCTACAACGTCACGCTGATCCCTGGAGATGGAACCGGTCCCGAACTCGCCGAGGCGACTCGCAAGTGTCTCGATGCCACCGGGGTGAAGTTCAACTGGGATGTCCAACAGTGCGGCATCGAGGTCATTGAGGCACAGGGCAAGATTCCCGAGTCGGTCTTCGCGTCGATCCGGGCCAACAAGATCGCCCTCAAGGCTCCGATCACGACTCCGATCGGCAAGGGCTTCCGCTCGGTCAACGTCGCGTTGCGACAAGAGCTGGGTTTGTTCGCCTGCGTCCGTCCCTGCAAGACCTACAAGGGCGTGCGGTCTTATTTCGACAAGACCAAGGTCGATCTCGTCATCGTGCGTGAGAACACCGAAGACCTGTACGCCGGCGTCGAGTTCAAAGCGGGCGACCCGAAGACGGCCGAACTGATCCAGTTCATCAACGCGAATGTCACCGGCAAGAAGATCGGGACGGGTCTCGACACGACGGGAGTCAGCATCAAGCCGATGTCGGTCGAAGGCTGTCGCAACATCGGCAACTACGCCTTCGACTACGCCGTCAAACACAAGCGACGTTCGGTCACGTCGATCTGCAAAGCGAACATCATGAAGTTCACCGACGGCTTGTGGTACGACACGACTCGCGCCGTCGCTCTGGCCTATGGAGCGAAGTTTGAAGAGGCGAAGCTGGCCGACGGCGTGCAGGCCGATCCGACTCTGGCGGGCAAGGTGGCTGGCAACACCGGGATGCCATACCTCGAACGACTCGTGGACAACATGTGCATGCAGCTCGTGCAGAAGCCCGAGAACTACGACGTGCTGGTCATGGGCAACCTCTACGGCGACATTCTCAGTGACCTCTGCGCCGGCCTGGTCGGTGGTTTGGGAGTCGCCCCCGGCGCGAACATCGGCCCCGACTCGGCGATCTTCGAGGCGACTCACGGCAGCGCCCCGAAGTACAAAGGCCAGAACAAGGTCAACCCGACGGCACTGATCCTCTCGGGCAAGCTGCTGCTCGAACACATCGGCGAAGCCGCCGCCGCCGCGAAGCTCGAACGAGCCGTCGCCAGCATCATCGAGGAAGGCAAGCACGTCACCTACGACATGAAGTCCGACCGCAACGACCCCACCGCCGTCGGCACCCGAGAAATGGCCGAAGCGATCTGCAAACGGATGGCAGAGTTGGGTTAGACGTGCGCCACGTCGAAAGCGGTTCGGTTGCGCCAAGCGAACGTGGGGCAGATTTGGAATTCGCCCGTATCACATTCTTTTGGCATGGCTTCACTCATTTCTAAGATCACGGGCAGATGACAAACCTGCCCCACATTGAGGAGACTCTCAAAATGGTCGCCGCAACGCGGATCAGTCCGGCAACGGAGTTGTCGCGGCTTGGACCGGATGATGCCGGTCGGCGCGTGACTGCCGAGGAATTCACGAGATCGGAATTCGTCGAGCCTTTTCAATACGAACGTGTTCGCGGGAGATTGGTCGTCATGCCACCAGCCGGTCCCGATCACCGCTTTGTGTCGCGTCCGTTTCGCCGAACCCTCGGCGCGTATTGGAACGATCATCTCAACCTCGTTGAGGATGTCGATGTCGAAGGCTGGGTCGCGACCTCACCCGACGACGACCGCCTCCCTGACATTTGCGTCTATCTCGTGGGAGATGACGATGCGCGAAAAGTCCCGCACCGTGTCCCGGCCCTCGTGTTCGAGTTCGTCAGCCGCAGCCGATCTGATCAAGAACGGGACTACATCCACAAACGCGAGGAATACCACGCCATCGGGGTTCAAGAGTACGTCATCGTCGATCGCTTCAAACGCTCGGTCATGGTCCTGACGTGGCAACCCAACGACTACGCCGAACAGACACTGACCGAACACGACACCTATTCCACGCCACTCCTTCCCGGTTTGACGATCCCGTTGAATGAGGCGTTTCGCCAGGCTCCTGAGTGACTGCGCAGCCGCCCCACGAATCGCCTCAAGTACCGGAAACACCACAATGACCACCGCACTCATCATCGACCTTGATGGAACTCAGGCCGTTCGGTTGCCGGACGAGTTTCGGTTCTCGTCTGCGACAGTGTCGATTCGCAGGGACGGTCAGGCGGTCGTTCTTGAGCCGGTCAAGCAGGCCGCTTGGCCAGCCAATTTCTTCGAGTCCATTCGGATCGCTGATCCCGCGTTCTTGCGGCCGGATCAAGGTGAGATGCCTCCCGCTCCTGCTCTGGACTGAATGGAATTGTTCGGATGCGATACTTGCTCGATACAAACACGTGCATTGCGGTCATGCGCAATCATCCTCAAGTCACACGGCGAATGTCGGGTGTTTTGCCTGAGGAACTCGCGATCTCATCGATCACGAGCTACGGACTCTTCACCGGCATCGAGAAGTGTTCGGCCCCTGCGCAAGAACGGACCAAGGTGCAACTGCTGTTGGCAACGGTTCACGAGTTGTCGTTCGATTCGACCTCCGCTGCTCATGCCGCCAACATTCGTGCCATCTTGGAGCGACAAGGACAAATGATCGGTCCCTATGACGTGCTACTGGCAGGACATGCCAAATCGTTGGGTTTAATCCTCGTGACGGCCAATACACGTGAGTTCAATCGCGTGGCCGGTCTGCTCATTGAGAACTGGCAGACTCCGATTCACACGTCCGAGTAGGTTACCGACGGACAGTGAGCCTACATCGGAAAGAGTCGCCGGATGGATGAGGCTGCTTTGCATGAACTGCTTTCGGGGCGGCGGCGAGATGTCGGCGCGAGGCTGCTCCGTGGCGGGTTGGCTGTCGCGGCGTGCGGCTATCGTGCGGCGATGGCGCTGCGAAACTTCGGCTATGAACGGAGATGGTTGAGTGTTACTCGGGTCGATGCGCCGGTGATCAGTCTGGGGAATATCACAACCGGCGGGACGGGCAAGACACCGATGGCGGCTTGGTTGGCGAATTGGCTCACGCAAGCAGGGCGAACGCCGGGGCTGCTCAGTCGCGGTTATCGGTCGCTCGAAGGGGAGGGCACGACGCCTACCGAACCGAGCGGGCAACCAACCTCGCACGCCATGCTGGCTCGGCAGGAGCCTCGCCCTCCCGCTACGTCAGGAGCGGGCAACGACGAGAAGTTGGTTCTCGATCGACTCTGTCCGGGTGTGCCACACATTCAACAGCGAGATCGAGTCTCGTCAGCAAAGCAGCTCGTGGCGGAGCATCGTTGCGACACGCTGATCCTCGACGATGGCTTTCAACATCGGCGGCTCCATCGCGATCTCGACATCGTATTGATCGACGCGCTGCAACCGTGGGGCTACGGCCACCTGTTGCCGCGCGGGCTATTGCGTGAACCACTCGCGGGATTGAAGCGAGCCGACGTGATCGTCCTTACGCGAGTCGATCAGGTCTCATCCGAACAGCGTCGCGAGTTGCTGGACCAACTGGCGCGAGCGCGCGGTGCGGGTGAAGTTGTTCAGGTGGCATTCGTTCCGCAACGGCTGATCGGGCTTAGGAACGTCGCCTCAATCACTGGCGTAGCTGAAGTCGTGAGACTTCAGTCCGAACTCTCACGAGTTCGGCTACCT
>JAYTXB010000856.1:0-1563 GCA_043743205.1 Schlesneria sp. | reverse complement strand
ATCGGGAACGGCACATCGAACACCGCCAACGCCAGGAATGCCGCGATGGCGAACATCAGCAACAGCCCATTCTTGATCGCTCGGCTGCCGATCCGTAACACCGCCATCACGACGATCGCCACCACCGCCGGCTTGATCCCGTACAGCACGGCGTTGATCGCCGGGAGACTTCCAAACGCGACATAGATCGCGCTGAGTCCCATCAGAATGAAGAGGCTCGGCAACACGAACAGCGTCCCCGCCACGATGCCGCCCCGCGTCCCATGCAGCAGCCAACCAATATAGGTCGCCAATTGCTGCGCCTCCGGCCCCGGCAACACCATGCAATAGTTGAGCGCGTGCAGGAATCGCTTCTCCGAAATCCAGTGCCGTCGCTCGACCAGCTCTTGGTGCATGATCGCGATCTGCCCGGCCGGTCCTCCAAAACTGATGAACCCCAGCCGCAGCCAGAACGCAAACGCTTCCCCAAACGAAACGGTGCGAGGGGCCTCTGGTGAGGAAGCAGAATTGTGACTCGGCTGTACTGACGGCGCGCTGTCGGTCATGAATGTTCCTGTGACTCGTGGCTCTGTGATCTTGATGCGTTGTTACAAAGTGCGGTGTTGCGGCTGATCTTCGTGGACGATCATTGCTCTCGCAACGATCAAGGCTTGAACCGATCGCGCCGGTCCCGCTTGAGACGCCCTCTGCGCGTCGCTTAGAATCCGACCGATCAAACAATCCTGTTCTCGGCGATGACCGATCGCTGGCTGTGACCGCAGCTGCACGAAACCGAGAGTCGATAACTCTGATGCGGGCAACCTCTGCCCAACTCAACGCTCTGACTTGGAGAGATGACTCATGCTCAATTTGACGGGACGAGGAACGGCGCACACGTGCGATGGCATCACGCGGCGAGACTTCATGCAGGTCGGGTCGCTCGGGGCGATGGGGCTGACGTTGGCGGACCTCGCCGCGATGGAGGCTCAGGCGGCCGAGGCCGGGAAGAAGCCGGGCAAGGACGACCGGGCCTGCATCATGATCTTCAACCTCGGTGCGCCGAGTCAGCTCGATACGTTTGACCCGAAGCCCGAGGCACCGCTCGAAATTCGCGGTCCCTTCCAGTCGATCGAGACCAAGTCGCCTGAGATCCGCATCAGCGAAATCTTCCCGAAGCATGCGGCTCTCGCCGATCACATCTCGTTCGTGAGGAGCTGCAATCACGGAGCGCCTGCCGTGCATGATGCCGGTTGGCAGATGATGCAGACCGGCCGCTTCTTCACCGGCGGAGTCAACACGCCTCACGCGGGCAGCGTCACCGCGTATCGCATGGGTCGCAAAACCGACCTGCCACCGTTTGTCGTCCTGCCCGAATTGATGGGATCGGGTGGAGGTGGACTGCCCAACGGACAAGCGGGCGGGTTTCTTGGGAAGGCTCACGATCCGTTCGTGCTCAACGCCGATCCCTCCAAGCCCGACTTCGTGGTTCCCGACTTGTTGCCTCCCAAGCAGATCGGCGAAGCGCGGCTCGATCGCCGTCGCAAGTTGCGCGATGTCGTCGATGGAACGGTCACCGGCTTCGAG
>JAYTXB010000855.1:0-4364 GCA_043743205.1 Schlesneria sp. | reverse complement strand
CCGCAGATGGACTCGACGTTGGTTGTAGGAGACCGTTCCGTAGACCTGTGTCACGGATGCCGGGAGTGGTGTGTTGGCGGGGAGGATGTAGTGCGGGATGCGTGTCTGTGTGGCGGTGTCTCGAATGAGAACGCCCAAAGCGCGAGCGGTCGCGCTGTGTTGTTTGAATTGCTTCAGTCGTGCAGCCGCAGTCGGGTTGAGGATTGACTGAGCGAAGGCGCTATTCGACAGGAGCATCCCAGCGTAATAGGTTGCGCCGTGCGCGATCGACTGGTCTGGTGAGAGCGACGTGTTCAGAGTGCGACCACTCAAGCGTTTGAACAAGGATCGAATCATCGGCATCCGTGACGAACCACCGGTCGTGAGCACCACGTCGATTTTTGCCCAACCGAGGTTGTGCTCCTTGAGCAGGTCGAGAGTCAGAGATTCGGAGCGGTCCACCAAGTCCTTCGTCAGCCGCTCGAATTGTTCGAGTTCCACTTGGTAAGTCTTGCGCTGGCCTCCTGCGGCACAGGTCAGGGCTGCTTTGGGGCGAACCGACAAGCTGCGCTTCGTCTGCTCCGCTTCGAGCGCCAGTGCTTGAGCGCTCTCGCGGTCTTTGGATGGATCGATTCCGAACTCTTTTTGGAATTGCTTCCCGATCGCCGATTCGAGGGCCTGATTCCAGTCGAGGCCGCCGAGATGGAGGTCGCCGCCGCTCGCAATGACGCGGACTTCGTTCTTCTGATAGCGAACCAGCGACAGATCGAACGTACCGCCGCCGAGATCCACTACCATGATCGTCTGCGCTGTCGCCAATTCCGTAAACCAGATTCCTTCCGTTCCAAGGACGAAGCACAGCGCTGCGGCCACCGGCTCATTGATGATGTCCACATGTTTGAGTCCCGCCCGCTTGCCTGCCTCCGCAGTGGCCTGGCGCTGAACATCACTGAATTGTGCTGGCACCGTGATGACTGCTCGTTCGATGTCACCAATGCGTTCACGAGCACTATCGAGCATCGACTTCAAGATGATCGTACTGATGTCGAGAGGTGAGTAGCTCTTGCCACCAATTTTCCAACGGTGATTGGGGCTGCCCATATATCGCTTGGCGTGGACGACAACTTTGTCGGGGTGACGGATCGAGTTGCGGAGGGCCTCTGTCCCGACGATGACGTGATTACCATCGAACAGCACTGCGGAAGGGGTCGAAAGCTCGCCGTCCTTGTTGGGGACGGTGATCGGTTCGCCATGCTCGTTCAGGTACGAGAGGCACGAGTAAGTCGTGCCCAAGTCGATGCCCACGGCGTGTGTCGAAAGCATGGTCGCTGACCCTCGAATGTGACAGAAAAATTGCAGAAGTGACGTGTCGAGAACGAGGGCGGATGCTAGCAATACCCGGATGCGTTTGCCACGAGTTGCGCTGGTCCTGGCAAGCGGCCGTTGGTTCGGAATTCGACTGGCGACCGTCGGCTCGAAATGGCCAAGTCACCTGATGAAAGTGGCCTGACAAGTCCCTGCTCGCCTGTCCTCCCAATGAGACGACCACCACTGTGAACGTAGGCAACGCACCGTATTCAACTGGACGGATGCAGTTTTCCCCGATTTGGTGCGGCAGCCGTGGTCACATCACGTTGCGGCCCGCCACCTCATCGTCTCTCGAAGCGAGGCCATCGCGGTTCCGCGATGGCCTCGCTTCAAGCTGCACGAATGAATCGGAGTACTCAAGGCCAGCATAACCGAGGTGTCCGATCACGTTCCGATCATTGGCCGATCTGTGCTTCGTTGCGGAGAGCCTTACCTCGGTTGAGCAACTCTTCGTTCGGGACCATTCGTTTTGGTTGCATCTCGAACTGCACGCTGCGTCGGTCGGTGACCCGGCCCGGCAGGAAGTTGTCCGAGAAGAACTCAATTACGGGCCACTGGTACCACGGTGCTCGAATCGGAACGAGTTGCGTTTTGGTCTCGTATCCGTCTTTGATCAGCGTCAATTCGCGCGTGCCGTAGTATGTGAAATCGACTCCCGTCGGGGTGTAGCCAATCTCTCTCCCTTCGAGCAGCACCATCGCACCGGGTGGGTTCGACTGGACCATGAGTCGCCGGCTGACGCAGCCCGCTTGAGACAACGCGGTGACGCCAAGCAGCAGCCAGGCCAGACGATTCTGTGTGATCATCGCCAGAGTGATCCGACTCAAAGACGACTGAAGCCAGAGGGGGCGTGACGCTGCGGTCGGCTGATCGACTTCAGGTGTCGAACTACGTTGGCATGTGTTGCCGCTGAGATGTTTCTTTGATGCAGTCGCCATGCGCCGTCCATCCGTGAAACCGGGTCGCAATCTCGCCGACAAAGGCGGGAGGTCAGAAAGGGTCGGGATGGTAATTGTCGCGCAGTATTGAGCCTAGGGCAGTTTCGCCTTGGGTTTGCTGTGGGTGGTCTCCATTCCAGCAGAGATTAAAATCTTTCCTGTACCTCACAGTGGATCTTTCCGTAAATTGACGTTCACAGATAAGATGCGGTCGCCATGCCGCAAGTCGTTGCGGTGCAAGGCAACCTGCGGTTATTCAACGGCTCCGTGACTTACGAGCGGCGGAAATAGCGAGCAAGACGTTTCGCTCTCGAAAGAGGCTTTTATGCTTTGGGAACAACAGATTCGCTATGCCGTCTTGAGTGATGTCGGGTTCCGCCGAAAGAACAATCAAGATGCCTGCGTCGTTCATCTGAGTCCCGACCAGAGTACGTGGCAGCAGCGCGGGCATCTGTTTGTCGTGGCTGATGGCATGGGCGGTCATGCCGTCGGTGAACTGGCTAGCAAGATCGCAGTGGACACGATTCCAAATACGTTTGACAAGTTGAGGCATCTGAGTGCGGGCGAAGCGTTGAGGTCGTCGATCGAGGCCGCGAATGCGGCGATCTACGAACGAGGGATGCAGAACCCCGACTTCCACCGGATGGGAACAACTTGCACGACGTTGCTGCTGTGCCCGCAGGGCGCGATTGTCGGGCATGTGGGAGACAGTCGTGTTTATCGCATCCGAAATCGACAGATCGATCAGCTATCGTGCGATCACAGTCTCGTCTGGGAGTTGATCGAGCAGCGCAAGGTTCACCCGCGCGATGCCGAGCGGCTTTGTCCTCGTAACGTCATCACACGGTCACTGGGTCCCGATGCGACGGTGCAGGTTGATCTCGAAGGGCCGATGCCCGTGTTTCCGGGAGACGTGTTCGTTCTCTGTTCCGACGGCTTATGTGGTCTGCTGAATGACTCGGAGATCGGCATGATTGCCGGTGAACTGCCCCCCACAGACGCGACTCGATTGTTGGTTAACTTGTCGAACCTGCGCGGCGGGCCGGACAACATTACGGTCATCATTGCGCGGGCGGGCGATGTTCCGGCCGATGCCGTGGAAAGCGATCAGGACATTGCCATTCCCGGCAGCGGCATCACCGGTTGGTGGGCGTTCGCGCTGATGTGCCTGCTCGCGGCGATGTTTCTGCTGGGAGTCGGACTGTTCACGCTCGATCCGCAGCAGAAGGCGGGAGGACTGGGCCTCATGGTGGCCGCGTTCGTGGTTGCTGCCGCGTGGCTGGGGGTCGAGCGATTCCGGCGTCCACCGGTCGAAACGCCTCAACCCCGCGACCCCGGTTCGACGATCGCATGGCGTCCGTATCGCACGGCTTCGGCGAAAGTCACGGAAGAGTTCGTGCAGCGGATCGCCAAGATGGAAGCGGAACTGCAGCGAGCGGCCGTGGACGAAGGCTGGGCCATCGAATGGAAACAGTACGAAGCGGCGTTCCGCCTGGCGGAGGACGCGATGCAACGCCGTAAGTTCGCCAAGGCACTCTCCGAGTATAGTCACGTCTTCGACCTGCTGATGGTGGGAGTCCACATGCAGCGGAAACAGATGCATCACGACACTCGCTGGGGCAAGGGAAGCAACCCCGGCTTGAAGTCGCGGCCACATTAGCCTGAGTTTGCCGAGAACTCGGCATTGAACTCTGGATCTTGTCGCTCGTCTCAGAGCCTGTTCGGTAGCGCACTCTGTGTCGCGTCGTTCGTCGAACTGAATCGTTGAAACGAGTCTCGGCATAACCGCGACACTTCTTCGGACGACTTTTCCCAGCCTTCATCCGACCAGACCTGCAGGTCGAAATAGCCTTCGTAACCTGCGTGCTGGAAGGCACGCACGATGTCGGTCAGTGGGATGTGGCCTTCGCCAGGAAAGCAGCGATCCGAATCGGTTTGCGGTGCGCGGCGCGAGTCACTGACTTGCACCACATTGGTGATCGATGCCAATTGCGGAATGCGTTCGATCAAGCGCGGCTCGCGCCACAAGTGATACGTATCGAATGCCAACCCGACGGCGGGACGATTGACTTGAGCGAG
>JAYTXB010000854.1:0-4891 GCA_043743205.1 Schlesneria sp. | reverse complement strand
GACCGCGTCAACCTTCAGCAAGGCTTGCACAGTTCGATCCACCAACTCGCCGCCAGCGTCCGCAACCTCGACCAAGCGTACGATCAGTACCTCGCCTATCACGAAGCCCGCCAAGCCGCACGCGAGAACCTGCGGTTCCAACTGGCGAAGTATTTCACGGGGACCGCGATCTTCATTAACGTGCAACAGGCGATCACCGACTGGGGCAACCTCGTCTCCGCCGAAGCGAGTGCGCTGACACAATACAACACGCTGCTGGCGACGCTTGAGCGTCAGACCGGCACGATCCTCGAAACGCACGCCGTCGTCTTCTACGAAGAACGATTCGCGTCCGTCGGCCCACTCGGTCGCTTCGTCGAAGATGAGTGCTATCCGTTGGACATGCGCCCCACATCCAACGCCGATCGGTATCCCGGCGGAGAAACGCCCTCCGAGCAAGCCTTCGATCTCGAACAGCCCGGCAGCCTGCGCGACAAGCGTCCGGAATTGAACTACGACAGCATCAAGTTGCCCACGCTCGAAGAGATCATGCAAGAACCAGGTGTTCCTCCTGCGCCCCAACCCAAGCCAACAGGAACGCGACCACCCGCCCCCGTTCCCGCTCCTGAACAGTCCGAACCAGCGCAGTTCAATCCCGCGACGGACTCCCCTTCATCGCCTTCGCCACTGCCGGGCGAGGTCTCATTGATCACTCCGCCCCGTCCCGATGACTCGCGCCTCGCTACTCCGACTTCGGCAAGCTGGTTCCGCCGCACCTTCCGCGTGTCGCAACCTCTCACCCGCCGCAAATCCGACATCGAGTAAGGACCGGAGCCTCAACAACTGTCAGGTTTGGGTGAACCGGGTGCCGTGAGGCCCCGGACTGTTCGGCGAAGAACCCGGGGCCTCACGGCACCCGGCTCACCTCGATCATCGGATTGATGCCGCCAGTTGTTCCTGTGCCGATCCTCAGGATTGGCAGACCACAAATTGGCGACATTCGCTTTCATCCGTGCTCCGGCCCTGCCATCCGTGCGATCACCGAATTTGAAGAAGAACAATCGCACGGATGGCAAGGCCGGAGCACGGATGAAGAACCAAGGCAATCGTTCTCATTCCCGCAGTTGACAACAACACCAGCCAGAGGGCGGGACCGTCAGGAGCAGGCATTGCGGTCTTGACCCCGATGAGGAATGCCGCCAGTTGATGACGTGCCGGTGCTGGACCTCACGCGGGTGAAACTGACGTGACCGGCCGCGTGAGCCGTCACGTCAACTACTGTCGTCTTGTCGCTCCGCCGACAAGGCGTCCCGTCGATGGAGCGACGGGACTAAAGTAGCGCGACAAGGTATTAGTTTCGGCCGCGTGAGGTATCGCTACCCGCTGCCCGCCACCCGTGCGAGTCCAGCAACCTCCATGTAGACTCTCGCCCCTCGACCGCCGCCATCG
The DNA here is from genome assembly GCA_043743205.1 of Schlesneria sp. Classification (GTDB taxonomy): domain Bacteria; phylum Planctomycetota; class Planctomycetia; order Planctomycetales; family Planctomycetaceae; genus Schlesneria. The sequence goes on along the minus strand of JAYTXB010000854.1, from coordinate 3,463 downwards.
CGGCACAAGCGTGTTCTCACTGAAGAGAGGCAACATCATGCAGCGTTTCTTGTCGGTCCAATTCTTGTCGATCCTGTTATGCGGAGCATCCCGCTTGATGAATGGTTCCGTTGCGCTGGCTGCCGATCCGCCAAAGCGACTCGCGCCGACTGCGGCCGATGTTTCGTATGGACCGAACGTGCGGAACGTCCTCGACTTCTGGAAGGCGGCTGGTGACGGGCCGCGTCCGTTGTTGGTCTATATCCACGGCGGCGGTTGGATTCGGGGCGATAAGGGGCAAGACACCGCGAAGTATCAGCCGTTTCTCGACAGCGGTATCTCGTGCGCGTCGATCAACTATCGACTGACGGCCGACCATCCGCTCCCCGCGCCCGTTCACGATGCCGCTCGTGCGATTCAGTTCCTGCGCACGAAAGCGACTGAATGGAACATCGACACGCAGCACATCGCGTTGACCGGTGGCAGCGCCGGAGCCTGCACGTCGATGTGGCTCCTCTTTCATGATGACCTCGCCGATCCCAAGGCGACCGATCCCGTGTTGCTTCAGTCCACGCGCGTCTGTGCAGCGGCGGTCTCATCCGGGCAGACATCGATCGACCCCAAAGTGATCGAAGGTTGGCTCGGCCCCAACGTGCTCAAACACGCCATGATTAACAAGGCGGTTGGCGAAGAGACGATCGAAGGAGCCTTACAGAGTTACGAAAAGCATCGTCCGCTATACGTCGAGTTCTCGGCGTACAACCACGTCGATGCGAAAGACCCACCGCTCTACATGACCTATGGCGGCGATATGACACTCCCCTCGAAAGACGCTGGTCACGGCATCCATCACCCGGTCTATGGCGTGAAACTGAAGGAGAAGTCCGACGGCGTCGGACACGAATGCCACCTACTCATTCCGGGGACCTCCAAGTCCGAGAAGTTCCCGACCGCCAACGACTTCCTCATGGCAAAGTTGCTGGCCAAGTGATCGGGTTCCCAACCAAGCACCGACTCGTAGGATGGGCACTCTTGCCCGTCCGGATTTCTGCGCGACCTGACTTGGACCCCAAGACACGACGGGCAAGAGTGCCCATCCTACGAGTCGCGACCTTGCTCTGAGGCTCGCTCTTCATCGCGTGACAATCTCGCCGTACATCAATTGTCCTGACGCGATCGTCGCTTCCACGTCGAGCCGCTGTTTGTTGGGTGAGACTCGAAACACCACGAGGTCCGCGAGCGAACCGCGTCGGAGGCGAACGACCTCGCGACCGAGTAGCTTCGCGGGGTTGCGGCTCGTCATGTCGATCGCCTCGCGCAACGAGACCCCGGCAAACTCCATCACGTTCGCCACGCAGACATCCGTTTCCTGAGCCGATCCCGCGAGCAATTCCCGCTGCCCGGCCACGACGAGTTTGCCACTCTCCAGAATCTCGCTGCTGCCGAGCTTGCTCTGATAAACGCCGGGCGGGCAACCTGCCCAACCGGCGGCATCGCATGTCAGGATCGTCTGCTGGGGCGACTTCACCTTGATGAACGTTCGCACCAATGACGGCGGGAGATGATGCCCGTCAACGATCAAGCTGGCGGTGAGCCGCGCGTCCGCGAGTTGCTCGAAGATGCAGTTGCGGTGACGGTGAATCATCGAATGCGCACCATTTCCCAGATGCGTGCTGAGTCGCGCGCCCGCATCGACTGCCGCACGAACCTGCTCGGGTGTCGCCGCCGTATGACCGATTGAGATCACCACGCGGTGCGCGACCGCTTGGCGAATGAACTCGATCGCCCCTTCGACTTCCGGCGCGATCGTCACCAGCCGGATGCGCTGGCCCGAGACCTCTTGCAACCGCTGGAACTCGGTCCAGTCGGCAGGTCGCACGTGCTGTAAGGGATGCGCTCCGCGCGGCCCGTCTTCGCTCGAAATGTATGGACCTTCGAGATGACAGCCCGCCACCATGCGATCGACCCACGGCTCGCGTTCGCAGGCGGTTCGGATTGCCGCGAACCCCGCCGCCAGAGCCTCGTAAGAATTCGTGATCAGCGTCGGGCAGAGCCGTGTCACACCGAACCGCGAATAGGGCGTGATCGCCTTGATCACGTCATTGACCGTGAGTGACTCATCGCTGAACCAGACTCCGCTGTGCCCATTGATCTGCAAATCGAAGAGACCTGGTGCGACGAACGGCCACTCCTCGACCGGCCCATTCGGCCACGCGGGTTCGACCGACCGAATGCGATCGCCACTGACGGCAATGCAGAGCGGCTCCCCATTCTCATAGCTGCGAGCATGAATGGTCAGCATGGCGGAGTCTCCGAAAGTCAGCGTGGCGTGAGGTTGACAGAATGCGAAGCCGCACGCCCTCAAAAAGGTCTCTCTGGCGAGCCGCATGCCGTGAGGCTGCGGGTTCTTGATTGTCGCGAGAAACCCGTGGCCTTACGGCACACGGCTCGCCAAGAACTTCTCATTCATGACCTCGCGAGAATTCAGAGCCGATCCGCAAACCTCTCCCCTCGCCCCGGCTTTGAGAGGGAGAGGGGTTCTTGGATCGGCTCTATGTCGAAGGCGGGCGGAAAGCGTAACGAGTGCCAACAAAAAAGCCCCCTCGATCCACGAGGTCGCAGAGGGAGGGGGCGGTTGAAATTCTGAGTGTGATCTTGATCGACCAAGCAACTCCGATAATGCGATCAGTGTTCCTTGGCGTTAATCCACTTCATCATGCGGCGAAGTTGCTTGCCGGTCTCTTCGATTTGATGGCCGCGCTCGCGACGCTTGATCGCTTGGAAGCTGGCTTGGTTGGCCTTGTTCTCCAGAATCCATTCCTTGGCGAACTGGCCCGATTGGATTTCGTGCAGAATCTTCTTCATCTCAGCCTTGGTCTCGGCCGTGACGATGCGCGGGCCGCGCGTGTAGTCACCGAACTCGGCAGTGTTCGACACGCTGTAACGCATGTAGTTCAGACCACCTTGATAGAAGAGATCGACGATCAACTTCAACTCGTGCATACACTCGAAGTACGCCATCTCGGGTTGATAGCCAGCTTCGGTGAGAGTCTCGAAAGCGGCCTTGATGAGGGCGCTGACGCCACCGCACAGCACGACTTGTTCGCCGAACAAGTCGGTTTCAGTCTCTTCAGCGATGGTCGTTTCGATGACGCCGCCGCGTGTCCCGCCGATCCCCTTAGCATAGGCCAGCGCCAGCTTGCGGCTCATGTCCGAGGCACCGGGCGACAGCGCGATCAGACTCGGCACGCCGCCCCCTTTTTCGTACTCACTGCGAACCAAATGGCCCGGCCCCTTGGGGGCGACCAGAGCACAGTCGGTTCCCACGGGAGGAATCACTTGGCCGAAGTGCAGGTTGAAACCGTGTGAACACATCAGCAGCGCGCCCGGCTTGAGGTTCGGCCGGATGTCGCTCTTATAGGCGTCGCCCTGAACTTCGTCGGGGAGCAGGATGTTGACCAGATCACCGACCTTGGTCGCTTCA
>JAYTXB010000853.1:0-7189 GCA_043743205.1 Schlesneria sp. | reverse complement strand
GCTTGAACAACAACACGGAGACGGATATACAAACTTTCAACTCGGCGCGCACCTCACCCCAAACCGCCAAGAACCCCCAAGGGTGCGCGCTGGCCCTGGTTCGCGAAGGGCTTGCAGTAGTGGATTATACATATCCTCCCTGCGTGGCACGTTTTCTATATCCATCAGTAATACCTTCTCATCACTCGACACTTTGAATTGCCCAACAGTTTTGGTGTGGAGTAATGTCCACCCAGAGAAACTAAACTCGATTGACTAGCGAGCGTTTCAAAACCTACACGCAACTCCTGCCGATCGCGATTTTCCCAAGGATTTTCGATCGGCAGAATCGGGTTTTGAAACCGGCTCTAGGGAGATTATTGAAGTAGAACTCGTCCCCTCGGCGGAGCGACGGGACTACGGTAGGTCAGTAATTGAACCTCAGCTCGGGACTGGTCAGCAGTGCCCAGACCATTTGCTTCGTGGCGGCGAGCGGATCGGCGTCTCGTTTGGCGAGGTACTGTTCGCAGGCGGCGGTCTCATCGGCGGAGGGTGCTCGTGAGAGAGTGGCCCAGTAGGCGGAGGCGATTCGCGTAGGGCGGTCGGTCTGTTGCTTGAGGACTCCGACGAGCTTGTCGTTCGAGTCGCGAAGGTAGTTGTCGGTGAACTGAGGACTGTTGGCGAAGAGCAACGCTTCATCAACGCCGACCTGAAAGTTTTCGTTGGGCAACTCGAACTGGTTCGCAACTCCTTCAACCTGACGGTCGAGTTCTTCTCGCCGCTTGAGCCACTTGTCGGCGTCAGCCATTTGCGAGGCGATGTTGTCGGCACTTTCGCTGGCGATCTGCAACGACAACGCATACTGACGCGGAGAGAGTGGCCGGACGAGGGCGACCGCGAAGTGATCGGCTGCGGGCGGCTCGGTCGAGGCGTCCCACCGGCTGGACCGAGCGTAGGTCTCACTGAGGACGATCCCCTTGACCAGCCGAAGCAGTTCGTACTTGTGAGCGATCAAGTCTCGCGTGAGCCATTCGAGCAGATCGGGGTGACTCGCCGGATTGGCCGAGTGCATTTGATCGAGTGGGTGAACCAAGCCTCGTCCGAAATACATCGCCCAGGCGCGGTTGACGATGTTGCGGGCGAGCATCGTTTCGTTTTCGGGTTTGAGAGCCAGTTCAACCAGCTTCGTGCGCGGGCTGAAGTCGGGGCGAGTCGGCGGCCCCGCTTTGTCGTCCTGCGTCTGCTGTTTGACCTCTTCGTCGCGCTGTTTGCGGACATCGGCACTCACCTCGACGACCAGCTCGTCGATCGTGGCTCCAGTCAGAAACATGAACTTGGCAACCTTGTCCTCGCCCTTCGTCGTTTTGAACTTCACCTCGCCACTGAACTTCTCGGCCAGCCCGTTCTTCTTCGTCTGATAGGTTCGTTGGAAAAATGAGGTCATGCCGAAGTAGTGGTCCTGCTTCCAGTCTTCGACCAGCGGGTGATCGTGGCACTTGGCGCAACTGACATTCACGCCAAAGAAGATCGTGGTCGTCTCGTTCGTCAGTTCGTCGAGTTCCCGCACGCGCGACTTGACGAACGTGAGTGCCGGTTTAACCTCGGCGTCGTCTTCGCTGCCGATCAGCATGTCACGAAACATCTGATCCCACGAACGGCCGTTGCGAACGGACTTGAGCAGGTACTCGCGCCACTCGTTGTTGCTTCCCTTCTGCCCACCCATCAACAACGTGTCGAGTTCGTTCCGAAAATGAAGGGCAAAGTCGGGCGAGGCCATCAGCCGCTCGACAAGCTTCAACCGCTTGTCGGCTTCGGTCGAGTTCGCATAGCTCTGCACTTCGGTCACCGTCGGGATGCGGCCCGCCACATCGAGCGTCGTCCGCCGAACCAGCGTGCAGTCGTCGGCGAGTGGAGCGTGCTGGACCTGCTGCTCGACGAGACGCTGCTTGACGTAGTGGTCGATGACTTGTTCGACGGGCATCTCGGGCGCGAGCAACTCTCCGGCGCAGATTTTGCCGGAGATGAAGCCGCACGAGATCAGGAGGAGTGTGCGAATCAGAGCCATGGGAACTCAGGTCACAGGAGGGAGAGGGATTCGGCGGGGCGGATCGGCAGGTGGTCAGACAAAGTGGTTGAGCAGCGGCCACTTTTCATTGGCATCAGCCCTAGAGTCGGCCAAGTGGGCTGACTCAGATTAGCGGCTCCTGATGGCTCGGGCAATCTGCATTAATTGTTCGAGCTTTGCGCTAGGCAGGTTGCCACCACCGCGTGAACTTGCCGAGTCGTAACGATTGTGTGGAGGGAGACTCGTCGCGCGGTTGCAGCGTCACGCCACGTCTGTCGCAACTCGTCGCCCGCCGCAAGTCGATCTCTCCGATATGAATTCTTCATGAGATTTTGAAGTCTTCAGAAATTTGAAGCCTTCATCAAAAAGAGCATCGTGGCTCGAAGAGTCCTCGGCGAGAACGGGAGTCAGTAGCATGAGTCGTGTATCGGTCTCCAGTGAACGACTGCTGGGACGTGGCATCCCCGCCGTGGTACCGGGCGTGATTTCTCGGCCGTTACACGAGGAACTCCCCGCCTGGCTGCATCCGATTCCCGGCGTCAAGAACTTGGCAGAGCGGTTGGGAATGTCAGAACTGCGTCGTCGGTTGCTGCACATGGTTCCCGGTCTCGCGCCGTGTTTGCTCTGGGTCATTCCACATCAAGACCCGTGGGGACCGTTGCTAATTGGGATCACGATTGCAGTCGCGTTGGGAGTCGTGGTGTTCGCCATGCGACAGGCGCAGGCATTTGCTCGTCCGGGTGAAGAGCAGTGGGGCGCGGCGGTAATTGGCTACGTCATTCCGGTCGTCGCCACGATGCTGTTGTTGCCTGGTCGTTCCGAACTCGGAGTGATGACGCTGGGAATCATGGCGTTGGGAGATGGTTCGGCGGCGCTCGGTGGCCTTGCGTGGGGAGGCCGTCGCCTGCCGTGGAACCGGCGCAAGACCTGGACGGGGATTCTCTGCTTCGTTGTCGCCGCCACCACGATGTCGTCGTTGTACTACTGGATGGAAGCTCGTCCCGGAGTGCCGTTCTTCGTGGCGTTGATGATCGCAGCAGTCGCTTCGCTGGCGGGAGCCATCGTCGAATCGCTGCCACTGAAATCTCACGACAACTTGCGAGTCGGCACCACCGCCGCATTGACGGGGTTGATGATGCACTTCGTATTGCTCGGTTGGTGAGACGAGCGATTGGATTGCGACCGATTACCCATGGATGGGTTCACCGATGAGTTTGCTAGAAGCCCACCGACTGAAGAAGAGCTACGGCAGTCATCTGGCCGTCAGCGATGTCAGCTTCTCGCTGGAGCCGGGTGAGGTTCTCGGCCTGCTCGGCCCGAATGGCGCGGGCAAAAGCACGACGATGATGATGCTCGCTGGATTGCTCGCGCCCGATGAGGGTGAAGTGATTCTCGCGGGTGTCCCGTTCGACGGTCGGAACCGCGAGGGACGGAGGCGGTTGGGTGTCGTCCCGCAAGACTTCGCGATCTACCACGACCTCAATGCCATCGAGAACCTGCAATTCTTCGGGCGACTCTACGGGCTGCATGGTCGTGAGCTGGTTGCTCGTTGCGATGAAGTTCTCGAGCGGATCGGCCTCGTCGAGAGCGCGACGCGCGCCTCGGGCGGGTACTCGGGCGGGATGAAGCGACGGCTGAATTTTGGCGTCGCACTGATGCACCGTCCGTCCGTTTTGATCCTTGATGAACCGACCGTCGGCGTCGATCCGCAGTCTCGCTCGCATTTGCTCGACTGCGTGCGCGATCAGGCGCGCAGCGGCGTCGGCGTGATCTATGCCAGCCATTACATGGAGGAAGTCCAGTCGATCTGCCAGCGTGTGGCGATCGTCGATCACGGGCGTGTGCTCGCGTGCGATTCGATCTCAAACTTGCTTAAGGGTCTGGCGGCGGACTTGATCCTGTATGTCGATGATGTCCCGCAAGCGGTCGCGTCGGTGGGAGGATTGGCTCGCGCTGGTACCGGCAGCGATGGATATCCTGCACTGATCCTATCCAGCGGTAACTCAACCGACGGCGACACAGCAAACGGAGGCTTGCCGGATGAAGGACACGACATCGGCGAACGGGTGCGACTGGTCCTGGATCGTATTCATTCCGCTGGTGCAAAGGTTCTGCGAATGGAGACACAACAGACGAACTTGGAACGGCTGTTCCTCGACCTGACAGGGAGTCGTTTAAGAGATTGAAGACTCTTCGCAAATCGGTGAGTGCTGTATCGGGTGCGTGGAGTTGTAGGGTGCGTGAAGTCTTCGGAACGCACCGCCATGACTACTCGGGATGGTACGTTCCGAAGACTCCACGCACCCTACCATTGTTCAAGGTTCTCGTGTCATGACTGCTTGGTACATCGCTCGCAAAGACCTGCTGCTGCTCGCCAAGGACAAGCGGGCGGTGGTGTTGTTGCTGGTGTTGCCGCTGTTGTTCATCTCCATCGTGGGGATGACGACCGGCCAGTTCCTGACGCGCGATGAGAACAACCAGCGTTTCAAGATCGCCGTTTTAGATCGCAGCGAAGACGAACTCTCTCGCGAGTTGCTGATCCGATTGGAGCAACACCGCGAGTTGTTGATCGCGCGAGTCCCTTCCGTCGAGGAGGGTCGTTCGGTTCTCAAGCGCGGCGAAGCGTCGCTGCTGCTCACGATCGGCCCGCAGTTTCAAGAGCGAGCTGATGCCTTGAAGATCTCCGACATCGTGAACTCGGATCGCGGTCCCTTGGCGGAAGGACCGGCGGCACTCGACCTCTCGTTCGAGAGTCGTCCAGCGGCACTCGGACTGAGTCGTCTGTTGGAGGGTGTTCTCTTTTCTCAAGTGGTCAAAGTCGTGGCACCGGTTGCAGCTCGCAAGAACCCGGTCGCGCGCACTTGGCTGCGCGACCGTTCGAGTGACGAGACCGAGCTCAATGCAAACTCGCTCAATGTGACCGCCTTAACAGACGGTGTGAAGAGCACCAACGCGGCATCGCGAACGAGCGCCCCGTATCTGTGGATCGTTCCCGGCTTCACGGTGATGTTCGCGTTCTTCCTCATCAGCGTGATGGCGCGCTCGTTCATTTCGGAGCGAGATAACGGGACTCTCAAACGTCTGCTGCTCGCGCCCATCGGGATCGGCTCGGTGTTGACCGGGAAGACGGTCCCGTTCTTTCTCACTTCGGTCACGCAGTGCTTGCTGCTGTTCGTGTGCGGTCGCTTGCTGTTTGGCATGTCGTGGGGGCCGGAGCCGATCTACTTGATCGCGGTCATCGTTTGCACGTCGCTGGCGGCGACTTCGTTGGGACTGTTGCTCGCGACGGTCGTGCAGACTGACCAGCAAGTGTCGTCCTACGGCACGACGCTGATCCTGGTCATGAGCGGCCTCAGTGGCTGCTTCTTCCCGCGTGAGATGTTTCCTCCGTTGATGAAACGGATCAGCCTGTTCACTCCGCATGGTTGGGCCTTGCGAGCCTTCGACGGCGTGTTGACACAACCTCACGTGGATGGCCCGCAGGTTCTCACCTGCTGCGCGATGCTCGTCACGTTTGCCGCGTTGTTCCTGACACTCGGCTGGTGGCGGTTCCGATCGGCACACTGAGGGGGGAATGTTGCCGAAACGCCACGTTGGAAACTCTCCGATCGACACCGCTTGCCTGATTCGAGCATTCGGCCCGGCGAACCTTGAGGATTCTCGCGGACTCAGCGCGGCGGTTCGCGTTCTCCGCAAAATTGTTGGCTCGCGTCGCTTGAAGTTTCCGCCGCTCCACGAAATCGGGCGCACAATCTCGGTGTGTCTGCCACGCTACGCAGTCCCCAAACGCGAAAGGAGAACACGGCATGTTTCCGAGTTTGACTTCGAATTGGCACCTGGATCCACAACGCCATGGCTGGCGACTAGCACACGGCCCACCTGTTGAAGAACCTCGCGGGTGAGTCACCTCTCCCCGATCGCTGCCCCCCATTGAGTTGCTGCTCGGTTCCCATGCAGCGACCGTCACCCACGATGGGACGAACTGATGGTGAGGCTCACGGCGCTCCGCCAGCGGCTGGATGGTCTCGATTCACGGACTCGATCGAGACTCTCCGAAGCGTAGGTTGTCGGAAGCCGTCGCCTCGTCTGACAGAAGACTTGGACAGCGCAACATGGCTTGCCGGGCGCGAACGCGGTTCTAAAAAGAGAACCTCGTTCGCGTTCGCCGCGTGAGCTTCGTGGATGCGGCCGTCGGCCTGCGGAGCGGGCTGGCGACGATCGTGGAGGTAGCGCCGCACCACGATCTTCCGCATCGGCACTCTCCCACTTGACCAGCCCGGCTCGCCTCGCGTGTGCCGGGCTTTTTTCGTGCGCGGTGTCGAGTAAAGTGGGGAGAGTCACGGCCCGAACTTCTCGACGAGAACCTCTTCATGCGAACACTGATCTCTGGCGCTACCTGCGTTCTGCCGAGCGGCCTCGCCCGCACCAATGTCCTGATTGAGGACGGCACAATTTTGGGAGTCGATCCGCCAGCCGGAGCGCGCGTCGATGAAACGGTTTGCGCCGACGGACTGCATCTGTTACCGGGCGTCATCGACCCACATGTCCATTTTCGGGATCCCGGGCTGACACACAAAGAGGACCTGCGGACAGCCTCGCGTGCGTGCGCCAAGGGGGGCGTGACGACGTTCCTCGAAATGCCCAACACGCAGCCAGAGACCATTACCTGCGAGCGACTCGCGGAGAAATTGGCCCTCGCATCAGTGAAGAGTCTGGCCAATTACGGCTTCTACATTGGAGCGACTCTGCAAAATCTCCCAGAGTTGCAGCGCGCGACACGTACGCCTGGCATCAAGATTTTCATCGGTTCCAGTACCGGTGACATGCTGGTCGATGATCAGGCCACGTTGGAGCGGATTTTTGCCGAGTCCACGCTCCCAATCAGTGCTCATTGCGAGGACGAGACGACAGTCCGTGCCAATCGTGATGCCATCGGTGGCGGTTCGACGTACGCCGACCATTCGCGCATTCGCGATGAACGAGCTGCCGTCATCTGCGTGCCGCGTGTCTTGGATCTCGCTCACCGCCATCACCATCGCTTCCATGTCGTCCACGTTTCGACCACCGCCGAAACCGAACTGTTGCGAGACCATCGCGGCCTCATCACCGGGGAGGCTTGTCCGCATCACCTGTTCTTCAACGTGG